>NZ_JBSUGC010000013.1:0-196479 GCF_054065485.1 Vreelandella sp. 2A-K22
CCATAGCACGCGTGAACCACCTGATCCCTTGCCGAACTCAGAAGTGAAACCGCTTAGCGCCGATGGTAGTGTGGGGTCTCCCCATGCGAGAGTAGGTCATCGTCAGGCACTTATTATGAAAAATCCCCCAGGGCTGATGCCTTGGGGGATTTTTTTTTTGCGTGGCAGGGTGAAGGGTAAGTTGTGAATAGTGAATAGAAACCACTCACCATAACGTGCGGTTTTCCGGCGTTTTATATCATATATAACAATGGCTTGTGCATTTAACATGGTATTGTTGCCACGCAGCATCTAGTATTATGTTGCACGTACCCAGAAGTAAAATCTCAGGAGGAGAAACGGTATGACGACGCAAGTAGCCAAGAAGTTAGCAATCGCTCTATTTATGGCTTTGATGGCAGGCGGACTGATCGCTTGTGATGATCAAGGGCCTGCTGAAGAAGCGGGTGAAAGCATTGATGACGCCGCAGAAGATGCCGGGGAGAGCATGGAAGAGCTCGGCGAAGATATGGAAGAAGCGGCCGAGAACTAGGCCGAGCATTTGTTTGATGAGTTAACCGAAGCAGTCGCTGAAAAGCGGCTGCTTTATTGTTTGTATCGCGTCTATTATGGTTAGCCTGAATAACGATAAAAATGAGGTGGCAACGTGCTACTACAACGCGATAAAAGCCTGTTGTTAATGGTCGATTTCCAGGCGGGTCTGCTGCCTGTAATCGATGGTGGTCAAGAAGCCATGAATGAAGCGGCTTGGCTAGGCGAAATGGCGTGCTTGCTTGAGGTGCCTGTATGGTTAACCGAGCAGTCTCCAGAAAAACTGGGAGGATCCTCGGCATCACTGCTCGCCTGCCTGAATGACTATCGGCTCTGGCAGAAACAGCATTTTGGGGCCATGGCGGAAACTGAATTTCGTGAAGCGCTAAACGCAACGGGTAAAACACAGATTGTACTGTGTGGAACAGAAGCGCACATCTGCGTGCTGCAAACGGGTTTAGGGCTATTAGAGGCAGGCTACGAGTTGTACTGGCTGAGCGACGCCTCTGCCAGTCGACGCCCGCAAGAGGCTGCGTTTGCCCGTGAGCGCGCCTGCGCGAGCGGTGCTGTGGCGGTGACGGCAGATATGGTGGCTTATGAGTGGCTTCACCGCTGCGATACAGCGCTGTTCAAAGAGGCGCACCAGCGCTTTTTAAAGCCGCGCGCGTCACGCCCCGTACGTTTCTATTAGGCCATTCGCTTTAGCGATCGGCTTCTTTACGAGTGAAAACGAAGGTA
The DNA here is from genome assembly GCF_054065485.1 of Vreelandella sp. 2A-K22. Lineage (NCBI taxonomy): Bacteria > Pseudomonadati > Pseudomonadota > Gammaproteobacteria > Oceanospirillales > Halomonadaceae > Vreelandella > Vreelandella sp. 2A-K22. Next base: position 1,270 of record NZ_JBSUGC010000013.1, read on the forward strand.
TCCCCCTGGGATGCCGATGCATCGAAACGATAACCTGCCACATCGAACGCCTTGAGTTCATCTGGATCGTTGACCTGTTCCTGGATAAGCCAAGCGCTCATCAGTCCACGCGCTTTTTTGGCGTAGAAGCTGATGATTTTAAAGGTGCCGTTTTTCTCATCTTTAAACACCGGCGTAATGATCCGGGCATTAAGCTGCTTGGTATCTACCGCTTTGAAGTACTCATTCGAGGCGAGATTAACCAGCACGTTGGAGCCGCTTTCTGCAATGGCTTCATTAAGTGCAGGTGCCAGGATGGGCTTCCAATAGGCATACAGATCCTTACCGGCACTGTTAGGCAGCTTGGTGCCCATTTCCAGGCGGTAGGCCTGAATCAAATCCAGCGGCCGCAGCAGGCCATATAGGCCAGAAAGTATGCGCAGATGCGACTGTGCGTAACGGTTCTCCGCTTCGCTGAAGTTTTCTGCTTGCAGGCCGGTATAAACGTCGCCCTGAAAAGCCTGTGCAGCAGGTTTGGCATTGCTCAGAGTGAAAGGAGGGTGCCACTCCTCAAAACGCGCCGCATTCAGGCCCGCCAATTTATCGCTGATACCCATGAGTTCGCTGATTTGCTGCGGCGAGTAATCACGCAAAATAGTGATAAGCGCTTGGCTGTGTTTCAGAAAGTCGGGTTGTGACACTTGCTCTGTGGTCGGTGGGGTTTCAAAGTCCAGCGTTTTGGCGGGAGAGATAACGCTCAGCATCGCATGCTCCTGGTCGTGCCCTGATAAATAAAAGCCTGATATAAGTGGGCTCAGTATACCAAGCCTCGGCAAAGGCCGAGGCTATAGCGGTGATAGCCTTATGAGAGTCGGCTGTTTTTAAGGGCTGTTTGTTTTAAGGACAGGGATTGGGCATACGGCGGTGAATATCTTCGATTGCCTCTAGCACTTCGTTGTCCAGCTTGAGGCTCTCGCTGGCAAGATTGCTTTCCAACTGCTCCATGGTGGTCGCACCAATGATATTGCTGGTCAAGAAGCTGCGAGAGTTAACAAACGCCAGCGCCATTTGCGCAGGGTCTAGCTCGTGCTTTTCAGCAAGCGCAACGTAAGCCTGGGTGGCCGCCTCGGCTTCGGGCGAGGTGTAACGCTTGAAGCGCTCATACAGCGTCAAACGACCTTTGGGTGGTTGCGCGCCATTCAGGTATTTACCTGAGAGTACCCCAAACCCTAGCGGTGAATAAGCAAGTAGACCGACATCTTCACGGTGGGCAATTTCAGCCAAACCAACTTCAAAAGAGCGATTTAGAAGGTTATAGGGGTTTTGAATAGACGCCACGCGCGGTAAATCCAGCTTATCGGCAAGCTGCAGTGAGCGCATCACGCCCCAGGGCGTGTCATTAGAGAGCCCAATAGCCCGTACTTTGCCTGCATCAACCAGCTCTTTCAGCGCATCAAGCGTCTCTTCTAGCGGCGTCGCATCTTCGTCTTCGCTATGAACGTAGCCTAGCTTGCCAAAGAAATTGGTTTGACGGTCGGGCCAGTGCAGTTGGTAAAGGTCAACGTAATCGGTGTTCAAGCGCTCCAGGCTTGTATCGATGGCCTGATGAATATGCTCACGGGTTAAACGCGGGCCACCCCGTATATGGTCAAGCCCTGGGCCTGCGGCCTTGGTGGCTATGATCAGATCGTCCCTGGCGCCACGCTGCTTAAGCCAACTGCCAATATAGCGCTCAGTTAAGCCCTGGGTCTGGGCCATGGGCGGAACGGGGTACATTTCTGCGGTATCAATAAAATTGATGCCAAACGCCACGGCTCTATCAAGCTGTTCGTGGGCTTCAGCTTCGCTGTTTTGCTCGCCAAACGTCATCGTGCCTAAACAGAGTCGACTTACCTCCATGCCGGTTCTGCCAAGTGGGCGCGTTTGCATTTTTATCTCCTTACTAAGGCGGAATTGCCACAAGATAAGCCGCCATTACCAGGCTGGTAAACGGCGTATGAATGGCATGTTAGCGAGGCTCATTGCAAGCAGCAAATTAATGGGGTTGAGTCGTCGCAAAGGCAGGCGTATGCTTGCCAGCCCATCGACCGGCTAAAGGCCGGTTTCTCGTGTGGTTGGCAGCTATTTTTGTGACTGCTAGCCCAAGGTTCCAACAGACGACAGGCAGGGTGGTTTGCCATGCTGCAGGCATCAACGTTGTTTACTCGGCTAGAATTTCGCCTAGCTGAACGGCTGTTTCATAATCACTGGCTGTTGCCGCGTTCACCGCGCACCCAGCGTTTAACGATGCGCTTGTTTAAGCGCTGTGCGGAAGCGGGTCACCCAGACGCGCTCTCCGTATACGGCCATATGCTGTTTCATCGCAGTCAGACGCCCCAGGACAAAGCGCGCGGAGCGCGGTACGTTCTGGAAGCTGCGCATGCCGGGGATGTAAAGTCACAGTACCAGGTGGCACAAATCCACGAACATGGCTGTGCCCAGTACCCGCGCCGTGAAGATTACGCGGTGACCTGGTACGCACGCGCCGCCCAGTCTGGGCACTATCTCGCCGCAGAGCGGCTTGCTCGCGCTTATCGCCTGGGTGAATTAGGCTTGGCGGTAGATGGTGAGCGTGCGGCTTACTGGCAGCGACAGGCGGATCAGCTGGCACTAAATAGCGTGGCCGCCGCATGAAGCGTTACCGCGTTTTGATTGAGTGAGGAAGGTTGTGTCCGAGACGCTACCCACAGTGCTAGATATTGAAGCGTCCGGATTTGGGCGCGGCAGCTACCCCATTGAAGTAGGCATCGCCCGTGCCGATGGAAGCTGCTGTGCTTTTCTCATTCAACCGCTGGAAGAGTGGACGCACTGGGATCCCAAGGCTGAACTGCTGCATGGCATCTCCCGTGATCGCCTTATTCAGGAGGGCTACCCGGTACGCCAGGTCGCCCACTGGCTGAACGATGAACTACGCGAGCTGGGTAAGGCGTACAGCGATAGTTGGGGGTACGACAATACCTGGCTGTCGCTGCTCTTCCATCATGCGGGTATGCTGCCGCGTTTTCGCCTTGAGGCGCTAAGAATTCTGCTTAGCGAAGAGCAGCAGGCAGTGTGGAGCGACACCAAAGAAGCGCTGATCGCCGAACAGGGTATTCACCGCCACCGGGCAGGTGAAGATGCCCGTTTACTGCAGCTTACCTATCAGCATACCCGCAAGCTCACCGAGCACCCGGGACGTTAGTAACTCTTCCCTCACCAGTTTTATAGCTGGGCCTCCAGCGCCTCGAGCAACTCATTGGGGGACGGTGCATCGAGCAGCATCTCGCGGGTGGGAGACGCCAAAAAGCCATGACTAACCGTGCTGTCTAAAAAGGTCAGTAGCGGCGAATAGAACTCGTCGATGTTCAGCAACCCCATCGGTTTTTCATGCAGGCCTAGATAGCCCCACGTCCATATTTCAAACAGCTCTTCCAAGGTGCCAATCCCGCCGGGTAAGGCAATAAAAGCATCGGCGTTGGCCGCCATGGTGGCTTTGCGTTCGTGCATGTTGCGCACCCGAATCAGCTCGCTCAAGCCAAAGTGGGCCTGTTCGCGCTCCACCAGGTGGTCGGGCATCACACCAATGACTTCACCACCGGCCTCAAGTGCTGCGTTAGCCAGCTCGCCCATCAGGCCAACGCGTGCCCCACCATAAACCAACGTGTGGCCGCGTTCAGCGAGGGTGCGCCCCAGTTGATTGGTGGCCTGGCGGAAGGCAGGGCTGTTACCTTCACGGGAGCCAAGATAAACGCAAATTCGAGCCATTCGTCTATTTCCTGTCGTTAAAAAATGAACGTGACTAAAACCGTAGCCAAAAAGAAAACGAGATTACTACGAGGCTTAGGTTAAAAGGGGCTTAGGGTAAACAGCGGTCTACCTGATGATGCTCATCCATCCACTGCCCAATCACATTATCACCGCACAGGTGGTGGGCGTACTGGGTGTGCAGGCAGCGTATCTGATGCCAGTTGCTAATGCCGCCAATGCCGCGTTCGGTCATCACGTTGGTGTAACCCAGCTTAGCGACTTCTTCACGCTGAGCATTACTCATATAGTCCCAGCGAGCGGTCACATAGTCGCGATGGCTCTGTTGGTAAGCCTCAAGAAATTCAGGCTCTTCCTGTAGGCGTTGTTCGAGCGCTTTGATAACCCCAACGGCTTCGATGCGGGAAATCTCAACTTTCAGAACATCGGAACAGAGCCAATACAGGGTGGGGAAGGGTTTGCCATCGACAATAGGCGCCATACGCAGTACTAGCGGTGTACCTTCACCGTCGGTGGCGGCTACCGCTTCGATACCACGCGGTGCGCGGCCAAGCTGCTGGGCAATAATGGCGAGCTGACGTTCGTCAGGCGCTTGGTTGGTGCGTATCACCATTGGGTTGGTCTCTCACGAACGGTCGTCTTGAACAAATTTAGTCGAGCGGCCAACGGCACGGAAAAAGCAGCGATTGAGCTGTTCAGGCGACGCGACATAGCACCACGTCCGCTCACAGTATTCAGCGGCTCGTGCCATTAGCACGTCATAAAGGCGATTGAAGGGGGCATCATAATCGTAGGGATCGGCACCAAACAAGCGGATATGCGGATAGTCGGCAAAGCGCTCAATAAAATAGCGCTCAAGGTCTGCCTCCACGGCGCGATGCTGGGCGACGTTGTCAGGGTCTATCCAGAGGTTGTAGCGGATTGCCATTATAAGGCTCCTGTTGCCCCGGTAGTGCAGGGCAGCGTCGATCAGGCGGGCTCAGGCGCGTCTTGAAGGTGCGACATTAGCGCCTCGCGCAGGTCACCCTCAATAGGCATGGCGCACTTGGCCTGGTGGTCATACTGCACCATAACCGCATGGCCCAGGTTAGTGAGCTTGCCGTGCTGCCGCGCCTCTTGGGTGACTGTAAACGAGCTATTGCCTAATCGCGTTAAGTAAGTACGTATTTCGATATCGTGACCGTAAAACAGTTCAGCCCGGTAGTCGACTTCCATGCGCGCCATAATCAAGCGCCACTGCTTGGGGTTTAAATCAGGGGTAAAGAGTTTGAACAAGTCATTTCGGGCAAGCTCAAACCACGCTGGCAGGCGGGTGTTGTTAATGTGCCCTAAGGCGTCAGTATCGTAAAAGGCGGGCTCAATGGTTCGGGTAAACATGGCTTGTCCTTGTTATTAAAAAAAAGGTTATTAGTAGGGGTAATCGCAACGGCAACGTTTAGGATTAGCCCAAGCAAGCGCTTGGTCAAGCGGTGCGGCGTTGATACCACGCAATGAGTTGCATCCACCCCAACAGCCATAGCGTGGCAGCAGCGAAGCCGACCAATGTGCCCCATAGCAACCCTAGTGTGCTGTAAGTATAGGAAACACATAGCGTGTAACTCAGTAGCGAGCCAAGTCCCATCGGGTAGTGCTTGATCACCGTCGCCACCGGCGCTGCCCCATGGTTCAGGTGTAGGATCAGCAAAAAAGGCAGCATCGTGACGGGAAAGGCGGCCAACGTTCCCGCCCAGGCGGGCGGCAGCCAGTGGGCCAGGCTGGTAATGGTAAATATGATCACCGTGGCAAGTGCCGCCCGCGCGGCAAGCGCCGGTAACGAAAACGTTCTGCTGGCGGGTATCCTGACATCAGTAATGCTGCGAAATAAGCCGCTGAACAGAGCAATGGCGCATAGCGTCACCAGCGTGCCGCTCAAACGCGTGAAGTTAAACTGAGCGAGCAGCGTGCTAACGGCGAGCCAGGCAACCAAGCCGCCCGCCACGCCGCCAATGACACCTTTAACGCCCGGCTGTCGTCCTGCCATCCAATAACCGGCCCCTAGCGCCATTGTGGCCGTAAAGCCCGCCAGGGTATGCACCGCACTTTGGGTCGCAAACTGAGGGGAAATTTCCAAGCCGATAAAAAATAGCGCCAAGGCCGTGCCTAACGGATAGCCCGCCAGCAGGCCCGCCATGCGCGGGCTAGCACGCACAGCAATCGCGCCTAGCCCCAGCACCATGCTGATCGAGAGCCCTAATTTCGCTAGCTGCCAAGTGAGAGGGACTTCAATCATGCGGCGTCATCCTTGCTGTTTTTGTTTGGGTGCTGTCAGCGCGCGCTTTTAATTAAACCAAGCGCAGGCCTTGCTGGTCGCGCCATGCGGCCTCAAGGGCATCTTTTAGGGGCGCTTTCAAGTGCGCGGGGAGCGCCTTCTGCGCCGCTTGGAGTGAATCAAACGAACGGTTGCGCAGCCAGCAGTAAGCCCAGGCGCAGGCTTCGGCGTCGCTATCGGGGGTCGGGCGAGCGGGCATTTGATTGAGCAGAAAGACCGCAGTGCGCGGCGCCCATAGCGGCATTTCACCTAGCTCATCCTGGCTCCACTGCTCCAGGGTGGCGCCGCTGGGCGTGGCGTCGGGTGTACCTAATTTAGCTACCCGTGCTGTTTCAGCCAAAATGAGCGCTAGCTGATCCGTATTCGCTTGCCCAAGCGAGCGCCATTGCCGCAACAGCGCCGATAGCCCCGCCCGCATCTTGGTATAAAAGTCATCTTGCGGCATGCTTGGCACAACCCCTATTGAATGAGTGAGATTTTTCATGGCCTACGATTTTGCCACGCCTGTGGAGCGACGCCACCCTGAAGGTGGCTGGGCATCGCAAAAATGGCACCGCTACGGCGACGACGTACTGCCCCTTTGGGTCGCCGATATGGATTTTCGCTCCCCGCCTGAGGTGATTGATGCACTGCAGGCGCGCGTGGCCCACGGTGTATATGGCTATGGCGAAGTGCCTGCTACGTTAACAGAAACCCTGTGCCAGTGGAGCGCCCACCACTACGACTGGCCCATTCAGCCGGAGTGGCAGCAGTGGCTGCCGGGCGTCGTGCCAGCTTTGCACCTGGCCGCGTTAACGCTGACCGAGCTAGGCGACGGTGTATTGACGGTAGCGCCGATCTACCCGCCATTTTTAGAGGTTGCAAAGCGCACCGGGCGACTACCCCAGCAGGCGATGCTGGCAGCGCCTTCAGCACCCAATGAGCCTTGGCAGCTCGATATTGATGCCTTGGAGGCCGCTATTACGCCACGTACGCGCTTGCTGCTGTGGTGCCAGCCCCACAACCCTACGGGGCGAGTGTGGCGCCATGAGGAGCTTGCAGCGCTGGCTGAGCTAGTGGAGCGCCACGACCTTTGGGTGGTCTCCGATGAGCTGCACTGCGACCTGTTATTGGACGAAGGCGCCCAGCACCGCCCGTTAGCCGCGGCATTTCCTGAATTAGCGAAGCGCACCATTACGCTATGGGCACCGTCGAAAACCTTTAACCTAGCGGGCTTAACCAGCGCCTGCGCGGTGATTCCCGACCCCGCACTGCGTGAGCGCTTTGCGGCGGCTACCAAGGGGTTACTTCCCGATGGCAACGTGCTCGGCTTGGTCGCGGCGGAAGCAGCGTATCGACATGGCGAGCCGTGGCGCCAGGAGCTGTTAAGCGTGTTACGTGAGCATCGTGGGACGCTGCAGGCACGCGTAGCGGCTTGGCCGGGCGTGCGCTGGAGTGCGCCGGAGTCGACCTATCTGGCTTGGCTGGATATGCGCGAGGCAGGGTTAGGTGAGGCGCCCTACAAGACGTTGCTGAAAGAGGCGGGAGTAGCGCTTTCGGACGGGGCGGCCTTTGGCTGCCCCGGCTTTGTGCGGCTTAACTTTGGTACCACCGCTTCCCAGCTGGAAGCGGCGCTGTCTCGTATGGATTCCCTGCTGAAGCAGGATTGAGAGCCTTCAGAAGACCTTAGTACAGCATCGCAAAGAGCTTACGGCGGTAAGCAACGGTCAGCGGGTGGTCGGCGCCCAGGGCGTCGAATACCTGCAGCAGCGTTTTACGCGCGGCGTCATCATTATAGGCGCGATCCTGCTTCATCAGTGCCAGCAGCGCCTCCAGCCCTTCATCATAATGACCGTCGGCCACTTGGCGCAGGGCGCGCTGGTACTGCGCTTCGCTATCGGTACGATCGCCCAGGGCCGCAATCTCTTCGGCTGAGAGTGCCTGCTCGCTAAACTCGATGCTGGCGCGTACGCCACGCGCAGGTGCCGCGTCGCGCTCTTCCGGGGGCAGGTTATCGAGTACTTCACGGGCCTCACTGCCGCGCCCTTCGGCCACCAATACCCGTGCGAAGGCTACCTGGTAGGCATAGTGCTCTGGGTACTGGCCCATTAGGGTTTGATAAATCTCGCGGGCAGCGGCGGTGTCACCGGCTTTAAGCGCTTCTTCCGCCTGCTCTTCAGGGGTAGGCGGCGCTTCGCCGGGGGCTGGGAAGTAGCGATTGAGCCACTCGCGCACTTCTTTCTCCGGCAGAGCGCCCTGGAAACCATCCACCAAGCCGCCCTGGCTAATCAGCTTCACATCGGGCACAGAACGCACGCCCAGTTGGCCGCCGATTTCGGGGTTTGCTTCAATATCGAGCTTGCCGAGCAGGAAAGCGCCCGCGTACTCAACCACCAGCTTCTCCAGCACCGCGAGCAGGGTGCTGCTGCTTGCGTTGGACGGCGAGTAGCAGCCCATTAGCACCGGCACCTGCATGGACGCTTCAAGCACCTGCTGAATATTGCCAGCATTGAGCTCGATAATGACATCTTCAGGGCGCACCGCCGCTTGTTCAGCGTTAGGCGCGGTAGCGTCAGCACTTCCGGTATCCGCCGTAAGCGGCTTACCTGAGCGGGGATCGATAATTTGCATGGGTAGACTCGGCATCAAAAAATGAACAATAGTTCCCCATGATATGCAGGCATTTGCCGGTGGATTCAAGGAAGAGGAGGGAAATAAAACTCACTGCTAGTGGGTATCAAGCTACGTGAACCTGATAAAGCAGAAACAGGGCGCGGTTAGGCGCCCTGGATGAGCTACTATTTTTGGCATTGTTTCTGAAATTGCTTCTGAAATTACTTAAGGAATGATGCGCTCCGCGCGTAGGCGAGCGAACAGATCGAAAAACGCCGCGCGTGTTTCACGGAAGTGATCAAAGCCGAAATCTCGCGACTTGGTGACATCGTTGACGCACTCAAGCTCGCGCCCCAGGTCGGCATCGGTGTGCCACCAGGAGGCTAACTTGCTGACATCGGCTTCGACTAGCTCGTTCTTTTCGACAATCTCGGCCCAGGTAGGCGCAATGTCGGCCATCTGGGGTTCGAGCGGTTGTAGCGTTTCCGGGCAGTCGGCTACTTCAAGCTCGAAGAATTCGCCAATTTCATGCCACAGTCGACGCCAGCGGAACACATCGCCATTGACCGTATTAAAGGCCTCATTGTGGGCACCGGGCGTGGTCGCCGCCCACTCCATCTGCCGCGCCAACACCAGCGAATCGGTTAGATCGGTCAAGGCGTTCCACTGCACCTGCGAGCCAGGGAATGTGAACGGCTTGCCCGTTGCTTTGCAGATAGAGGCGTAAACCGCCAGCGTCACGCCCATGTTCATGGCGTTACCGCGGGCATAGCCGATGACCGTGTGCGGACGGTGCACGTTCCAGCTAAAGCCGTCCCGATCCGCCTTCGCGAACATGATGTCTTCGAGGGTGTAGTAAAAGTTCTCGCCAGGTACGCGGGGCGCTGATTCACGAAACGGCGTCTCGGTTTTACCGCTACCGTAGTTCTCGAAGGCACCCAGGTACTGCTTGGTGCCGGTCACCAGCGAGACATGCGCTAAGCTTGCGCCCTGCAGAGCGTCGAGCAAGTTGTGCATCATTGCGCCGTTGGCCTCGACGTTAGCCTTTTCATTTTCGCGCCGCACCCAAGTGCAATAAAACACGTGGGTGATGGGTAGCCCCGCCAGTGCTTCCGCCGTAGCCTCGCGATCTAACAGATCGGCAGCGACGGGAATTACCCCTGCTTGATCAGAGGGGCGACGAGATAATCCATAGACACTCCACCCGCTAGCGGTGAGGTAGCTGGCTAAGTTGCCACCAGTGATGCCGGTCGCGCCGACGACTAATGCGGTGCCTTTGCGCATCGTTAACTCCTTTTGTAGACAAAATTTTCGGAACGGGCAGTGGAAATGTGCTTTGTGTCCGATGAAAAGCAGTCTGGTCGCCAAGGATCATTGCTACAATTGGAAAAATCGCAAATCTTTATTGCGCTAGGAGCAACTCGATGGATCTCAATGCGCTACGCATCTTTGAGCGCGTCGCCGCGACAGGAAGTTTTACCGCCACCGCACGCCACTTTCATCGCGCCGTGTCGTCGGTTTCGCGTCAGATTGCCTCTTTAGAGGAGGCGCTTGGTCAGCAACTGTTCTATCGCCACACCCGTGCCGTGACGCTGACCGAGGCAGGTTTGCGCTACTATCAGGAAGTTCGCGAGATACTTGAACGACTCGACCTGGCGACGGAAGCGCTAACGGCCCCCAATACAGCGCCTAGCGGCGTGCTGCGCCTCAATGCTCCCGTGGCTTTCGGCCAGCGCCAAATCGTGCCGATTCTGCATCACTTTCAACGCCGCTACCCGGCGATCAAATCCGAACTGATGTTAACCGATCAACTGACCGACCCGGTGCGCGAGGGCATCGATATTACCTTTCGTGTCGGCGAATTGGCCGATTCAACGCTGGTGGCACGCCGCCTAGCGTCAATGAACTACGTTGTGGTTGCTGCCCCCACCTATATACAGCGCTGCGGTAGGCCCAATACCCCAGATGACCTTGAACACCACGACTGCCTGCTCTACCAAGGTGAAATGGGTCGTCAGCGCTGGTACTTCCATCATGCCGAGCAGCCGCAAGCCTTTGCTTACAAAGTCGACGGCAGCCTGTATAGCAACGATGCCGAGAGCCTGGTGCGTGCCGCGCTAATGGGGCAGGGACTGGTGATGTTTCCCACCTGGCTGATCGCTGATGAGCTGGCCTCGGGCAAACTGCTGCCTCTGCTCGAAGCGTGGCGATGTGAAGTCGTGCCAGGCAGGCGCGATATCCACGTGCTCTACGCCCAGCGTCGGCTGCACACCCGCAAGGTAAGCGCTTTTTTGGATCATCTGTTTGAGATGGTTGGATCTACACCAGAATGGGATCGCTGGCGTGAGCAGCTGGCGGTGTAAGGGTTCAGGCACAAAAAAGCCGCTGCCTTTCGATAACGGCTTTCTCTGTTGTATTGGATAGCGAGATTCGCTGGCTTTGGCTTTAGAATAAAAGCGAACCGATGGCCTTCAGGGGGGATGAGACGCTGAACCCGAGAGCTTTTCTGACTACTCTCACCGAACTCTAGGCAATAAAAAAAGGCAGACCAGTAAGTAACTGATCTGCCTTTAAAAATATTGGTAGCGGGGACCGGATTTGAACCGATGACCTTCGGGTTATGAGCCCGACGAGCTACCAGACTGCTCCACCCCGCATCAACGTGTGGCGTATTCTACAGAAGTTTTAGGTGAAGTCAATAGAGTGATTAACACGTTTGGCTTATAGCCGTTGATTATGACCTGCGGCAACATGGGGTAAGTGCAGCTATGCTTTATATAGCCATAACAAAAAGCTTACGTTGGTGCATTGTTCAAGAAAATTATGCACTAGGGTAATACAGGCGCAGTCGCGCTTATTCACAATGGCTTGCGGCGCGATGTGCGTGCTTTGAGATCCAAGCCATTTGTCATTTCAGGGAGGTAGTCAATGGCCAATCAAGCCCCCGTCGCCTGGGTAACTGGTGGAACTGGTGGTATCGGTACGGCAATTTGTCGTTCGTTGGCAGATGCGGGATATCTGGTCGTGGCGGGTTATCGCAACCCCGACAAGGCTAAGACCTGGCTAGAAACGCAGCACGCCGACGGCTATCGCAATATCGAATTGTCGGGTATCGACCTTTCTGACCACAACGCCTGCCTGGAAGGAGCCCGCCAAATCCACGACAAGTATGGCCCTATTAGTGTGTTGGTGAACTGTGCGGGGATCACCCGTGACGGCACCATGAAAAAAATGTCTTACGAGCAGTGGTACGAAGTGCTCGATACCAATCTCAACAGCGTTTTTAACACCTGCCGAAGTGTCATTGAGATGATGCTTGAGAATGGCTATGGTCGAATTATTAATATTTCATCCATCAACGGTCGTAAAGGTCAGTTTGGCCAGGTCAACTACGCGGCGGCGAAAGCCGGTATGCATGGCTTGACCATGTCGCTGGCACAGGAAACAGCGACCAAAGGGATTACCGTCAATACCGTATCGCCTGGCTATATCGCCACCGATATGATCATGAATATTCCAGAAAAAGTGCGCGAAGCAATCCGGGAAACAATCCCGGTGAAGCGCTACGGCACGCCAGAGGAGATTGGTCGACTGGTTACCTTCTTAGCCGATAAGGAGTCAGGATTTATCACCGGTGCGAACATCGATATCAACGGTGGTCAGTTTATGGGCTAGTGATTAGCCCAAGAGGAGAGCGCAAACGGGAGGCTATAAGCCTCCCGTTTTCTTGCTAACGCTTAAGGTAGCGGGACTCGCGCTAGTCGGCTAAGCAGGTTATCCAGCTCTTCTACTTCAGTGTCCCATAGCGTGGCTGGCATTGGCCCTAGCGCCAATAGCGCGACCAAGATGTTGATCACTTCTTGATCACGGCTGCGCTCTTGATTGAAGCCTTCATTCAAACGCTCTACCTGAATCGCCAAGCGCAGCGGCTCATCGCTCTGCCGCACGCTACCCACGGCCAGCATCGAGAGGTGCACTCTCAGTCTGGCGAGGGAGTCGGCGATGCGAGTGTGATCAGCGTCTGATAGCGGTACCGCTACGCTATGGCGCTGTTGATTGCGTGCGTTATGCGCCTCATTAAAGGCGGTAGGCAGTGAAGTGCCGAGAGCCGCTTGTGCGTCCACGTTGCTTGGGATCCCTTCGTCGAGGTAGCGCTGGTCGGCAGTCAAGTGAGCGTTCACTAATGGCATGATCGCATGCCACTGTTGAACTGTATCGGCAACCGCCAGACGGTTTAAGCGTTCTCTGCGCGCACGCACGATGCCACTCATCCGCCGCTGCATGCCTTCGCTGCGCCGGTTGCGTGGCAACGGCTCAAGTTGATTGGCTTGTTCGATAAAGCGCTCCAAGGTGGCCGACTCACTCGCCTCAATCGGCTGCCAGCTATCCATTTCGTCGATGAGGGCTTGCATCTCATCAAGCTGCTGTTGCTGGCGCGCTGCCTGCTCAGTTTTATGCGCATCGCGCTGGGCAAAGAGTTGATCACATTCGTGGCGGAAGGTTTTCCACAGCGTTTGCTCTTCGCCTTTGGGTGCCCGGCCCAGGGCCCGCCACTGCTGCTGCAGCTGTTTGGTCAAGTGAATGCGCTGTGCAAGAGGTTGGCTTTCGTCGCTGCGCAGCGCGCTCACTTGGCTGATCAGATCCCGTTTTTGCGCGGCGATAGTTTCAGCGCGCTGATCGATCAACGCCTGTAGCTGATGGCGAATGACACCAAAGCGCCGCCCAACGGACTCGGAGCGTTCACGGGGAACGGGGCTGTAGTGTCGCCACTGGTGGCGCGCTTTGTCGCGGATTTGCCTTAGCACATCGGGGTCGGCGTCTTCGGCGGGCTGAGCCAGCAGGTTTTCCAACTGATCGCACAGCGCTTCGCGGGCTTGAAGGTTTGCCTCACGCTCTTCGCTGAGCTGGTCTCGCCAAGGGGCGAGACGTTCGTGGATGCGATCCGAGGCGCTGCGAAAACGAGCAGACTGTTCGCGGTTAGCCGCCGCATCTCCCAGTGATTTCCACTCTTTGACCAGTTGGCGATGGTGGCGGTCAAGTGCTTCTTCCGCCATATGGCGGTCATTCGCGAGGGTTTCGATGCTGTCACATAGCTGCTCGCGCTTTGGCCCGGCGACAAACCCCCGCCAATCGCGTAATTCCGCGAGCCGGGCGGCTAAGTGCTTTAAGCGCGTTTTGAGCGGTTGAGCGGCTGGGCTTTCCAGCGCTTCAATGCGCGGCTTTAGCCGCTGATGCAGACGGCTGGCACTTTTAAAGGCGCCGCGCTCTAACAAGTGCTCAAAGGTGTCGAGTTCTGCGCCATGTGCTTTTAGGGTGGCGTTGTCTTCTGTCGGCTGCGAGGGGGCGGTGTTTTCCGCGTTGAGAGCCGCTTGGGCACGGCCGAGCAGCGCGGGCGGCGTTAAGGCATCCGGCCATTGGCATTCGCTCATCAGCGTGGCGAGGGTAGCGTGGTCGCCGTTGGCCAATGCGGTTTCGATGGGGGCGCTTGCCGCGCACCAGCGCTGCCATGCCTCTAAGCACTGGTCGTAGTGATGAATCGCCAACGTGTAGCGCTGGCGCATGGTCTCACTGGGCGGGTGGATATCAGAAAGCGCCTGCCAGCGTTGGCCTAGCAGTTGGCGCTGGGCGCGCAGGCTGTCGATATCCTGCACCGTCATAGCTGAGGCGTGGCGCAGGCCATCAAGGGTCTCTTCGATGCCTTCAAGCAGCTGTTCGCGGGTGTTTTCGGCTTCTTCACGGCGCTCGTCGCTCTGCTGGCGCGCCTGCTCCTGGGTTTCGTGGTCGTGAAGCGTCTTGCGGCAATTGAGCACCGCTTGATGAAAGCGCTGCTCTTGCTCCACGCTTGGCGGCTGGTTCAACTGTTCCCACTGCCGTTCAAGGTGGCGAAAGCGGCCGCCATAGAGGGGTTCCCAAGGTGCACGGGCGTGCTGCTCTAATTGATTCAGGAGCGTTTCGCGCTGCTGCTCTTCAGCTTCCAGCCACTGGGCGTCGCTACGCAAGCGGTTGAGGCGTTCCCGTGCCAGACGCACCACTTGGCGGTCGCGGCGGGCCTCTTTTAACAACCGTTTTAGCCCCTCTTCGCCCTCAATGCGTTCGGCAGCCTGATGGCGAACGGCGGCCACGCCGTTGTGGCAAGCTTGATGAATCAGATCATTTTCATCGCCCAGCTTGCTCAGTGCGGTCAAGCGTAGATTCAGGTTGTCACCCTGCAGGGCCACCGCGCTCAGTACCCGCGGCTCTTCGATCTGTTCCACCAAGGATTGGCGTTGGTGCAAGTCGGTATGGCCTTCACGCCCGCTGAGCCGTTGGCAAATAGCATTGAACCAGGCCTCATCCTGCTGGTGGTGCGAGTAAGCGTCGACCAGGCCTGCGCAGTCATCCAGGGCTAGCAGCGCGGCTAGGCGAATCTGGCTGTCGCTATCTTGAGTGAGCGACTGCAGCGCTTGGCGCTGCTCTGCTTGCTCAGGGTTCAATCGCTGGAGGGCCTGACGGCGCACCTCGGGGTCAGGGTGCTGCCACCGAGGTGCGAACAGTCGTCTTAACAGTCCGTGCATGAATCATCCTGCTAGTATGAAATGCGTAGCATGAAAAAAGCGGCTCAGTGGTTGCAGTCACCGGCGCTGTCGCTTAGCTTGGCCTTACTATGGTGTGATAAACGTCTATTTTCTAGGCCACACTGCTTCTAGACCACACTGTTTTTAGACTACAGTGTTTCTAGACGACGAAATGCGTGATAGTACGCTACCTTTATCTTATCTGAACATGACGGGGAGTTCGGCCATGAGCCTTAACGTGGATAGTGCCGTAGTGGCCTTTACCTTCAAAGGGGGCATGTTGCCGATGACCGTCATGGAGCTAAGTAGTGCTGATCCGGAGCAAATCCGGCAGCAGTTGGCTGGCAAATTCTCCCAGTCTCCTGCTTTCTTTCAGCATACACCGGTTGTGCTCAGCGTGGAAAAACTCGATGAACCCCACTTAGCCCTTGAACGCATTTGTGCTGTGTGCCGTGACCACAAGCTGTTGCCGGTGGCCGTACGCGGTGGCACCGAGCCGGTGCGCCAATCGTCCTGGGCGCTGGGGTTGGGGTGGTTTCCACCAGTGGCAGAGGGCCGTGCCCGGGGGCTTGAAAGTGTCAGTAATTCGCCAGTGCAAGAAGTCTCCCGTGAGGAGGCAGTAAGTGAGGCGGAAGCGCCAACGCTCGCTACGCGGCTTTATCGCGGTACCGTGCGGTCGGGGCAGCAAGTAAGCGCCTCTGATGGAGATTTAGTGGTGATTGGGGCGGTGAATGCCGGTGCAGAAGTGCTGGCCGCTGGCAGTATTCATGTTTATGGCGCGCTGCGTGGCCGTGCGTTGGCGGGTATTCATGGCAATATCCAAGCGGGTATTTACTGCCGCGAATTGGAGGCTGAACTGCTTTCAGTGGCAGGTAATTACAAACGCTCTGAAGATATTGATGCGCAGCTTCTGGGGCGGCCCGCAGAAGTTCACTTTACAAAAGAACAGCTTGAAATTAAGCCACTGGGCTAAGGTATTTGTATGAGGCTGCGTTGGTGCTTCATGCCTAGCGACGCCGAAGACGCTATCCGTTACAGTATGGCATGTTGATGACATTGACGTTCCCGTTATGCGCAGAGCGCCAGCTGTCTCGCGCTCGCGACGAACGACTTCAAGAAGGAAGTGACTCTTGGCCAAGATAATTGTAGTGACCTCTGGTAAAGGAGGGGTCGGTAAAACCACTAGCGCGGCAGCCATCTCTACGGGGCTTGCGCTGCGCGGTAAAAAAACAGTCGTAATTGATTTTGATGTGGGCCTGCGGAATCTCGACCTGATCATGGGCTGCGAACGACGCGTGGTGTATGATTTAGTCAACGTGATTCAAGGCGAAGCGGGGCTTAACCAGGCGCTGATTCGTGATAAGCGCGTCGAGAATCTGTTTATTTTGCCAGCTTCTCAAACCCGTGATAAAGACGCCTTGACCCAAGAGGGGGTCGCGGAGATTCTGGAGAAATTGAAAGAAGATTTCGATTTCATTCTTTGCGATTCACCTGCCGGTATTGAGCGTGGTGCACAGTTGGCCATGTACTTTGCCGACGAGGCGATTGTGGTCACCAACCCGGAAGTGTCGTCAGTGCGCGACTCTGACCGTATTTTGGGGCTGCTGGCCTCTAAAACCCGACGTGCCGAACAGGGCGAAGACCCTATCAAAGAGCACCTGTTGGTGACTCGCTATAATCCCGAGCGTGTGACCTCAGGCGATATGCTGACGCTCGATGATATCCGCGAAATTTTGGCGATTAACCTGCTGGGCTTGATTCCTGAGTCTGAGGCCGTGCTGCGTGCCTCTAATCAGGGCGTGCCCGTTACCCACGATATCTCCAGCGATGCGGGCCAAGCGTACAGCGATACGGTATCGCGCCTGCTCGGCGAAGACATGCCGCTGCGTTTCCATGAAATGCAACGCAAAGGCCTGCTGAGCCGTATGTTCGGGGGAGGTCGTCGATGAAACTGCTTGAGTTCTTGAAGCGTGAGCGCAGAAAATCCGCCTCGGTAGCCAAAGAACGTTTGCAAATTATTGTGGCGCATCAGCGTAGCCAGCGCGGGCAGCCCGACTATATGCCGATGCTTGAGCGCGAGCTACTTGAGGTGATCCGTCGCTATGTCCATGTGGATGACGACGCCATTCAAATCTCCTTGGACAGCGAAGACAACTGCTCAGTGCTTGAACTGAACGTTACGCTCCCCAAAAGCTAACCCTAAGCGCTGAAGACGCGGCGAAAGGGGCGGCGGGTGTGCTAGGCTTGGGCTTTTAACTGCCCAGCGGAGTGATTGTTCATGGCGCCACCCAATGCTGCCCCTGCCAGTTTTCTATGGCATGACTATGAAACCTTCGGGGCGGATCCGCGTCGCGATCGGCCCGCACAGTTCGCAGCCCTGCGCACTGATGCTGACCTGAACGAGATCGGCGAGCCGATTGAGCTCTACTGCAAGCCCGCCGATGATTACTTGCCTCACCCTGCCGCCTGCTTGATTACCGGTATTACGCCTCAAAAAGCCCAACGCCATGGTTTGCCCGAAGCAGAATTCGCGGGCGAGATTCAGCGCCATATGAGTGAGCCGGGCACCTGCGTGGTGGGTTACAACAGCCTGCGTTTTGATGACGAAGTCTCCCGCTATCTGTTTTACCGCAATTTGCTCGATCCTTATTCCCGTGAGTGGCAAAACGGCAATTCCCGTTGGGATTTAATCGATGTTGTGCGCGCCTTTTATGCGCTGCGTCCTGATGGCATTGAGTGGCCGCTGCGCGAAGACGGCGCACCCAGCTTCAAGCTTGAGCACTTAACTGCAGCTAACGGCATTGCCCATGAGGGTGCCCACGATGCGGTAGCTGATGTACGGGCCACGATCGCGTTGGCCCGCTTGCTCAAGGCGCGCAATGCGAAGCTGTTCGACTATTTACTCGGTCTGCGTGGTAAGCGCGCGGTGGCTAAGCAGTTGGACCTGCCCAACGCCAAACCGCTGCTGCATATCTCCCGTCGTTATCCCGCCAGCCGGGGCTGTAGTGCGTTAGTCATGCCGCTGGCCGAACACCCGACAAATCCTAATGGGGTGATCGTTTACGATTTGAGCGTTGATCCCAGCGATATGCTGAGTATGTCGGCGGAGCAGATTCGTGAGCGCGTGTTTGTCAGTCAGCAGGATTTATCCGAAGGCGAGGCGCGTATTCCGCTGAAGGTGATTCATATCAACCGTTGCCCGGTGGTGTTTCCCGCCAGTGCTTTGAAAGATGTTGAGGGGCCTCAGCAGGGTGAATATGGCACCATCGTTGCGCGCTTAGGCTTGGATGTGGCGGCTTGTCGGCAGCACTGGAAAGCCCTGCGTGATGCCAGCGGTGTTGCCGCAAAGATCGCCGAGGTGTTTAGTGCAGGCTACGACGATGCGCCACAAGACCCTGATCTAATGCTCTACTCAGGCAGTTTCTTCTCGGCTGCCGACCGTCAGCAGATGGAGCGGGTGCGAGAGATGGAGCCGTGGGATTTGGTAGGGCAGCGCTTTGCGTTTCAGGATCCGCGCTTGGAAGAGATGTTGTTTCGCTTTCGTGCACGCAGTTACCCCGACACGTTGGAAGGCGAAGAGCGCGAGCAGTGGGAAGCGTTTCGTTGGATGCGGATCAATGATCCGGCCCTGGCGGGCTTTACGCTTAAGGCGTTTGCGCGGGAGATCGCTCAGTACAATCAGCAAACCCTCACTGATCGTGAGCGACAGATTCTGGAAGAGTTGGTAATGTTCGTGGAAGCCATGATGCCGGCTCAAGCATTTGACGCCTGAGCCGGTACCCGTTTAGGTCACTCCTGTAGGGAGTTCTCTTTACGCATTGTCATCACGCACTTTGGGCAGGGGTGAGCGCTCTTCACGATAATCGCTGACATCGCTGGGTTCGTCGCCCGGATTAAAGCGTATATCCAGGGTGTGCTCGCGCAACGATGGCCATAGGGCCTTAATATCCTCAAGGCTAACGTTCAGCACTAGTTCGGCCAGTTGGTCGCGGCGATCAAAGCGCACATCTTCCAACGCGGTGGCTTGCCAATAGCGGTTGGCCATGCCCGCAAGGCTGGTATCGCGTTGGCGTAACTGGTCGTGAACAGCCTGGCGATAAGGCGCTAAGTCAGCGTCGCTGAGTTGTTCAAGGCGCTGGTTAGCCTCATCAAGAAACACATCCATGCGTTCGGCGATGGTGCCGCTATCCACGTCGGGTGATTGCACCATAAGGGCAACCCCTGGCGCTTCGAGCAGCGGCGAATAGCCGGCGTTGACGATGTAGCCGAGCTGCTGCTCGGTGCGCAGTTGCTGGTAGAACGGTGTTTCCAGCCACTGGGCGATCACCGCGGTGGTGGCTTGTTCCTCTGGCGTCTGATCGCGGCCTTGCAGATAGCGCAGAACCAAGGACTCATCCCGAGAGCTGTGAGGGTGCAGCACGCTGTGCTCATCACTTGCTGCAAGTGGGGTGAGGTTAGCAATATCGTCGCGGTTTAACCGCGGTTTTAGCCTGGCACGCATCAGCTGTGTTTGTTCACGCGCCAGGTCAGCGTCCAGGTTGCCCACCGCCATGGCATCGACGTACAGGTTATCTAGAAAGCGCTGGCGAAAATCTTCCAGGTGACCACTGTCAAAGCGCTCGCTGGCGGCGAGAAGTTCAGCGGTAGACCATTGTGGTGTGAGTAGGGCTTCGCCCAGCGTGCGGCTAGCTTGACCGTAGAGCGATGCTTGGGGCGCATTGCGCCACTCGCGCTGCAGCTGATAACGCACCCGCTCGAAAGCGCTGTCGGTAATTTCTGCGTGCGCTAATTGCTCAAGCGCTTGTTCAATCAGCGGGGTTTGGCCATCACGCCAGCCTGAGAACGATAGTGTCATGCCCCTGGCGTGGGGATAAGCGCTAAACGACTGCCCTGCCAACCACGCTGGGTAGAGGGATTCATTCAAACTGTCGTTAAGCCAGCTGGCGAGTAGCCGAGTGAGCACTGCTTCATGGGCGGAGTAGCTGGCGGTGGGGCTTTGCAGACTGACCCGCCACTCAACTGTGGGAGTATTAAAGCGCTCATCCTGCATGTGCCAAGCGGTAAACGATGGTGTTTCGACCAGCAGGCTGGGGCGCTCATCCTGGCCTTCCAACAGCGTCAGGTCACTGGCGATAAATGGGTTGGGCCCCGGGAGTGCCAAACCGCTCAGGGGTTGGCCCGGCTGTTCGGGTACTTGCTCGTCCCATTGGGTATTGAACCAAGGGGAGACAGTGTCGCTTTCGATATCCGGTGCTGAGTAGAAGCGCAGCATGTTATCCGGCGTTAGCGCGTCAAGATAAACCTGCTGGCGCTCTGCATCGGGGCCATCCATACGGTAGGCCGCGTACTGCACGTCCTCTACCGGGTAGCGAGATAGGCTCATTGAAAGGCGAGTGGCTTCCTGCTGTGGGGCGCCATACTGCTGAAAGCGGAAGGCCTGCTCATTGAGTTTTGCCTGCTCTTCGTAGCGCCATTCGGCGAGGGCATCATTACGCAGTTGATCAATGGCGGCAAACAGGGTGGCTTCAATATCGTCCAAGCGTTCGGCGCCTGCGGGCGTCAGACTGATGGAAATAGTGAATAGTGCTTCGTTGCCATCGCCGCGCCCCACACCGGCGGAAAGCCCATCGGCCAGTCCTGCATCGCGCAGTACCGCTAACAGGCTACCTTCACCTTCATCGCCAAGCAGGTGGGCGATTACCTGGGTCGGCTTTGTACGGTAGTCCTCAGTGGGGTCGGGTACTGGGAAGTAGAAGCGTAATTGACGACGATCCTGCAGCGACTGGCGCTCGATATAGCGGGGTAGCGTGTCTGAATCAACCAGCGGCGCGTCAATCGTCGGCACGCTTAAGTCGTTGTCGGGAATATCGGCAAAGCGCTCGGCTACCCACTCCTCCAACTGATCCAACGGCTGTGGTGCCACAATCGCCAGGTTCATGACATTGGCGTCGTAATGCTGGTGATAGAAATCGATCACCCGCTCGCGTAGCGTTGCCTCGCCTTCCGGCGGGCTGGCTAAGGTTTCCCGGCTACCCACGGCAAAGCCGGTGGTGGGGTTGTCAGGGTTGAGCAGTTGGTTGAGCACATCGTTTTCGCGACGGGACTCATCACGAATACGTGCCATGTACTCCGAGTGAACGATATTGCGTTCGCTCTCCAGGTGGTCGGCGTTAAACAGCGGCGAGAGGAAAAATTCGCTGAAACGGTCAAGCGCGCCCGGCAGCGCCGATGGCTCAATATCAAAGAAGTAATTGGTATCCTGCTGCGCGGTAAAGGCGTTGTGAGAGCCCGCGTTATTGGAAATATAGCGCTGGTAGGCATCAGATTCCGGGTAGGGCTCGGTGCCTAAAAACAGCATATGCTCTAGAAAGTGTGCTAACCCCTTAAGGTCATCAGGATCTTGGGCGCTGCCTACTCGCACATTCATCGACGCTGCCGCCTTGTCTGCCTCCGGGTCGCTGACCAGCAGCACATTGAGGCCGTTCTCGAGCGTCAAAACCCGGTAGTCGCGGCTGTCATAGGGGCTAATGATCGGGGTGACCGTGTCAGCAATGGCGTCGGCAACGGCGTCATCGGTGGCCGCGAAGGCCAGTGGTGTTAACGCCATGCTGGCGATAACGCCAATCACTGCGCACTGTGGGAAAACACGCCAGCGGGTTATGCAAGTGGATCGCAACATTACAGCTCCTGTGACACAGCCCAACGCAGCATCGACCCGGTAGGATGGGCACAGGCCGGTGACTGGTAGGCGGGATTATTGACATGTTTAGATACCGGAAAAGCGCCCAACAGTTCCAATGGTGCGGGTGCTAACAGTGAATTAAGCGTTTCGGTATCGGTGTCTGGGTCGAGCCAGGCGGATAACGCATGGCTGGGTATAGTGACCGGCAGGCGGTCGGTTAACGGCGATAACAGCAGGTTGGCGGGCACGGTGATCAGTGCGGCAGAGTCGGTAAACGCCGTTAACGTGGTGTGGTAGCGGCACCAGAGTGCGCCCAATAGCAACGGCGCCCGGGATACCTGGGTCACTAAATAGGGTTGCTTGCTGCGGGGCTGGGTTTTCCATACATAGAAACCGCTCACCGGAATAACGCAGCGGCGAGCGCTAAAGGCATCGCGAAACATCGCCCGTGATTCAAGGGTTTCCGCCCGGGCGCAGTGGGGGGCATGATCCAGCACTTCCAGCCAGGGTGGCGTCAGGCCCCAGAATAGCGACGAGAGCCGGTACTGCCCCTGCTCTATGCGAATAGCGGAAATTGGCCTACGAGGCGCTAGATTAGGCGACTCGATCAACGGTTCAGGAGTGGCTAGCGTTGGCAATAAGCGGGTCAGCGGTAAATTTTGCACATGCAATCGCCCCGTCATAGCTATCTCCTTAAGCAGAATCGTCGTGGAAGTGTACCTGGATGGCGGGGGACTTCGCGCAATAAAGCACGAAATGTAGCGTTTTAGTGTCGAAAACAGTGTTCGATGTAAGGTATCCTATCTTATCCCTTGCTCCCGCTAAAGCGCAGTGAGGCTTCCTTCTTGTTTGCCGTTGACCTTAAGAGATTGCCATGGCCCGTCCTAGACAGCATGCGCCCGATGCCCTCCATGCGCAGGTCATGCACGCTTGTGATGAGTGGTTGGCTGAGCAGCCAGTCCATGGTCTCTCACTGCGTGCCCTGGCCAGAGAGGTCGGCTGTGCCCCCAGCACCCTATTGAAGCTATATGGCAGCTTCAATAATTTATTGCAGCACGTCAATGTGGAAACGTTGGCGCGTTTACAGCACACCATTACCAGCCTGATCGACGATGATCCAGAGCCATGGCTACGTTCGCTGGCGCGTGCCTACTGGCGGTTCGCCGAGCAGGATTGTTACCGCTGGCAGTTGCTGTTTGATTACCCGCTGGCCCAAGAAGGCGAGCTTGATCAGCGCCAGAGCGATTTGATCGAAGCGTTGTTTACCCAAGTAGAAGCGTCGCTTAAATCCTACCAGCCAGCGCTGGATGATCTCGAAGCCCGCCGTTTGGGGCGCACGCTGTGGGGCAGCGTTCATGGGTTAGTCCAGCTGGGGCTTAATGAGCGATTGGGCTATTGGCAGGGTCAGCAATTAAAAGTAGATGAGCTGCTGGATCAACTGATGAGTACCATTCTGGCGGGCCTACGCCATCGTGAGGCGGCGACGTGAGTGGGTGGGTCAATGCGGCTCGCCAGGCGCTGCGCTGGTTGATTTTTGTCTCAATGCGCCTCTGCTACCGGCTGCAGGTGCATGGGCGTGAGCATATCCCCAAGCAGGGGGCCGCGCTGGTGGTGTGTAACCACGTCAGTTTTATGGATGCCTTGGTGCTAGGCGGTGCTAGCCCCCGACCGCTGCGCTTTGTGATGGATCAACCGATTTTTGACTCGCCTTGGCTTAAATGGTGGTTTCAACTGGTTGGCGCAATCCCTATTGAGTCTGAGCGGCGCAGCCCCGGCGCCCTGAGGCGCGCTCTGGATGACGTGAGCTCAGCGCTGCGCCAGGGGCAGGTTGTGATGGTCTTTCCTGAAGGGCGATTGACCCCTGATGGCGAAATTCACGCCTTTCGGCGTGGCCTAGAGGCTATTCTCGCCAGGGACGATGTGCCGGTGGTTCCGGCAGGGTTAGCAGGCTTGTGGGGGTCGTGGACATCTCACCATGATGGCAAGGCGCTAAAGAAGTGCCCTAAGCGTTTTCGGGCGCCGGTGAGCCTGCACTTTGGGCCCCCGCTCAACCGTCTGGACGCCGATGACATAGCGCTGCGGCGGTTTCTCGAAGCGCGGGTTAGGGCGCTAAAGGCAGCGGCTGATCAGGATCTGGCTAATCGCCGCTAATTCGTTTATGACTGACTAGCGCCGTGGCGCCCGCAGCTTTTGCCAGCAGCGCGCTGAGGTAATGAGATTATCGCGGATCTCCAGAATCTCCATGCGCATATTGCCGATCTGTAAGCATGCTGGGCCTTCTGGGAAAGCTTCAAGGTGCTCAAGAATCAATCCATTGAGCGTTTTGGGGCCATCGGTAGGCAACTGCCAGCCGAGCATCTTGTTAATCTCACGAATATTGGCGGTGCCTTCAATCACATGGCTGCCGTCGTCCTGCTGGTGAATCTCTTCATCTTCAGAGACATCGGTGGTGAACTCGCCCACTATCTCTTCCAGAATATCTTCCAGGGTGACCAAGCCCTCTACGTCGCCGTACTCATCCACCACAATGCCGATGCGCCGTTTCTGCTTTTGAAAATTGAGCAGTTGGGTATGGAGCGGTGTGGACTCGGGAATAAAGTAGGGCTCCCGTGCCTCTTGAACAATCGATGCCTTGGTAACTTCGTCCCGGGAGAGAAAGCGTGCCGCGTTGCGCAGATGCAGCATGCCGATAATATTATTGATATCACCTTTATAAACCGGTAGCCGGGTATGCTGGCTGGTGCGAATCTGGGTCAAAATATCTTCGAGCGAATCATCCAGGTCGATACCCAGCACTTCGTGGCGTGGCACCATGATGTCGTTCACGGTGACGTTCTCAAGATCGAGAATAGATAGCAGCATTGCCCGGTGGCGGTAGGGGATCAGCGTGCCCGCTTCGTGAACCACCGTGCGCAGCTCATCACGGGTCAGGCTATCGCCCCCGTTATCAACGCTTTTAACGCCCACCAACCGGAGCAGGCCGTTAGACATCACGTTAACCAGCCATACGAGCGGGTAAAGCAGCTTTAGCAGCGGCTCAAGGGCGTAGGAGGTCGGGTAGGCGATCCGCTCGGGTTTAATCGCGGCGTAGGTCTTCGGCGTTACTTCGGCAAAAATAAGAATCGTGATGGTCAACAGAGCAGTAGAGATTGCAGGCCCAGATACGTCGCCGAAGAAGTGAATGGCGATAATGGTCGCAATTGAGGCCGCCAGGTTGTTGACGAAGTTGTTGCCGATCAGGATAACGCCAATCAGGCGGTCTGGGCGGGTGAGCAGGCGCATGACCCGTTTGGCTCTGCGGTCACCGCTGTTGGCTTGATGGCTCAAGCGGTAGCGGTTAATCGACATCATGCCGGTTTCAGAGCTGGAGAAAAACGCAGAAAGCAGTATCAGTAAGGCTAGCAGGCCGAACAGTAACCCCAGGGGGAAGTCGTCGCTCAAGTCGAAAAGTCCTTTGTGGCGGATTAGGCTCGATTTGTAGAAGGTAGCGAGTAGTGTGTCAAGACAACCAAAGGCGCGGTAACGCCCGCGGTAGCGGTTGAGCCGCTATCGATTGAGTACAACCTCAAGTACGAACTTACTGCCAAAGTAGGCCAGCACCAGCAGGCCGCAACCGCCCAGTGTCCAGCGCACGGCACGCATGCCGCGCCAACCAAAGCGATAACGACCAACCAACAGGGTCGTGAAGATTATCCAGGCCAGTAGCGAGAGTACGGTTTTGTGTGCCAAGTGCTGGGCAAAGAAATTGTCCAGGAAAATAAGCCCGCTAGCGATGGAGAGCGTCAGTAGGATAATGCCCGCCCACACCAGCTCGAACAGCACCCGTTCCATCGTGGTCAGCGGTGGCAGCGACTGCACAATGCCGCGAATATGATGGTGGCGCAGCGCCTGGTTCTGTAGGCCGACCAGCACCGCTTGGACGGCGGCAATCGCCAGCACGGCAAACGCCAGCGCTGAACTTATCGCATGCAATAAAATGCCCGGTGTAAGCCCGGTATGGCCGCCCTGATTCGGCAGCCACGTGGCGGCGAGTAGTGCAATACCCGCCAGCGGGAAGAGTGCAATCCCGGCGTTAAGCACCGGTTTAAACAGGCTGGCAACTAGCACGACGTTGACCGCAACCGCCATCAGCAATGTGGCGCTGGTGGTAAAGCCGGGCAGTAGGCCAGGGGATTGGCCGACTAATTTGACCACCACAGGAATGTGCAGCAGTAAGCCCAGCACAGCGAGCAGGCGCACCATGCCCTGGCGAGGCGGCACACGCCGGAACAGCGTCATGCCTTGCCAAATGGCAGCGGCAACATAAAGAACAAAAGCAATCGTGGCGAAAGGTAGCGCCTGCATGATGCTATCCGTGCGCCTTGCAGCGCGTTGCGGTGAATAAATAAACGAATTAAGTGTGATTACGACGAGAATCTATCCAACTACTATAACTAATCCAAGCGGCGTCGCCCAGCGGGGTGGGCGTACGAAAATAGCCAGGGGTACTGAATGTACCCCATGGAGACTCAAAGCATGAGCGCGTATAATCTTTTTACTAATGAGTCCAGGGCGTGCGCGCCGACGGCAGTGACGGAGGCAGAGAGGCCCCATGTTCCAGAATCTAAGTGAGCGTCTTTCCCAGACGTTAAAGTCGATCAAGGGTCAGGCTCGCCTGACCGACGACAATATTAAAGATACCCTGCGCGAAGTACGCCGCGCACTGCTTGAGGCCGACGTAGCACTGCCGGTCATCAAGGAGTTTATTGAGCGCGTGCGCGAGCGGGCGGTCGGGCAGGAAGTATCCAAAAGCCTGTCGCCAGGCCAGCAGTTCGTCAAAATCGTCCAGCAAGAGCTGGAAGCGATTATGGGCGAAGCCAACGACGGCTTTGTGCTTAAGGGTTCCCCCGCCGTTGTATTGATGGCCGGCCTACAGGGTGCGGGTAAAACCACCTCGGTGGCCAAACTGGCCCGCTACCTGCGCGAACGCGAGAAGAAGAAAGTCTTGGTAGTGTCTGCCGACGTTTATCGCCCGGCAGCCATCGACCAGCTCGAAACCCTGGCCAAAGAAGTCGAAGTGGATTTCTTCCCCTCGCGCTCTGACCAGCAGCCGGTGGCGATTGCCGAAGCGGCCATCAAGCACGCCAAGATCCAGTTTCACGATGTGGTGCTGATTGATACCGCCGGTCGACTGGCGATTGATGAAGCCATGATGGCGGAGATCCAGGCACTGCATAAAGCGGTCTCGCCTCAGGAAACGCTGTTTGTCGTCGACGCCATGACCGGCCAGGATGCTGCC
Source organism: Vreelandella sp. 2A-K22 (assembly GCF_054065485.1). Lineage (NCBI taxonomy): Bacteria > Pseudomonadati > Pseudomonadota > Gammaproteobacteria > Oceanospirillales > Halomonadaceae > Vreelandella > Vreelandella sp. 2A-K22. Next base: position 28,446 of record NZ_JBSUGC010000013.1, read on the forward strand.
AATACCGCCAAGGCGTTCAGCGAAGCGCTGCCGCTAACCGGTGTGATTCTGACCAAAGCGGACGGTGATGCTCGTGGCGGTGCGGCGCTGTCTGTGCGTCACATTACCGGTAAACCGATCAAATTTATGGGTGTCGGTGAAAAAGTCGACGCCCTGGAGCCGTTCCACCCAGACCGAGTCGCCTCGCGCATCCTGGGGATGGGCGACATGCTGTCGCTGATCGAGGAAGCCGAGCGCACCGTCGATAAGTCCAAAGCCGAGAAGTTGGCCAAAAAGGTCAAGAAGGGTGATGGCTTTGACCTGGAAGATTTTCGCGATCAGCTCCAGCAGCTCAAGAAGATGGGCGGTATGGGTGGCCTAATGGGCAAGTTGCCGGGTATGGGGCAGATGGCTGAGATGGCTCAAGGCCCTGGTCCCGAGAAAGAGCTGGGCAAGTTGGAAGCACTAATTAATTCCATGACGCCTAAAGAGCGCCGCAAGCCCGACATTATCAATGGCTCGCGCAAGCGCCGCATTGCCTCGGGGGCCGGTCTGCAAGTGCCTGACCTCAATCGCCTGCTTAAGCAGCATAAGCAGATGCAGAAAATGATGAAGAAAGCAGGCCAGAAGGGCGGCATGCAGAAAATGATGCGTGGCATGTCCGGCATGATGGGTGGCGGCGGCCCAGGTGGGCCCGGTGGAATGGGCGGCCCCGGTGGATTGCCGCGGCGCTAAGACGCCAATAGTAACGTACTGATGCGCTTGGTGAGGTTGACGACCTATCAGTTTTCTGGCTGTCAGGCTTTCCAAGCCGGGCGCATTTGCGTAGAATGCGGCCTCTTCATGCGTGGGTGCTGCCCAAATACGTCAAAACGTAGCAGTAGCAGCGCTCAATGAAGGCCTTAATGGTGTTAAAAAAGGTCATGCAAGCCGCTTTATGTGGTCGTGTGCCAGTTTAGCGCCAAGAAAACAGCACGACGAGTGTTCCGATAGCGGTTAGCGCTATAAACACACTCTCGTAACCTCAACCGAAGGATAGTTATCGTATGGTTACCATTCGTTTGGCCCGTGGTGGCGCCAAGAAGCGTCCCTTTTACCACCTGACCGTTACCGACTCGCGTAACGCTCGCGACGGTCGTTTCATCGAGCGTATCGGCTTCTTCAACCCGGTTGCCCGTGGTCAGGAAGAGCGTCTGCGCGTTGACCTAGACCGCGTTGTTCACTGGCAGAGCCAAGGCGCCCAGCTGTCTGGTCGTGTTGCTGAGCTGGTAAAAGAAGCACGCAAACAGGCCTAAGCCTGATTTTGAGTCTTGTTGTCTGAGACTTATTGTGTGAGAAAGTGAGTGCTGGGTAGCTGAGGTCGTCGATGACGCGTTTTGAAATAAGCCAAACTGACGACACGCATGTGGTGCTAGGCAAGCTGACTAGCCCTTATGGGGTGAAAGGTTGGCTCAAGGTGTACTCCTACACTAGCCCAATGGACAGCATTCTTGAATACCCGGAATGGTGGGTGCGCCAAGGTGAAACCCTGAAGCGCATAAGCATTGTTCAAGGGCGTCGGCAGGGCAAAGGACTTGTGGTGCAGCTTAAAGGGGTCGATGACCGTAGTGCGGCGGAAGCATTAGCCCAAACGGATATCTTGATGCCCAAAGAGGCGCTGCCTGAGCTTTCCGACGATGAGTATTATTGGCATGAGCTTGAAGGCATGGCGGTCTTCACTCAGGCCGGCGAACGGCTAGGACGGGTAAGCTACCTGTTTGAAACCGGCGCCAACGATGTCATGGTGGTTCGCGGCGATTCAGAGTCAATCGACAAGCGCGAGCGACTGCTGCCATTTTTGCCAGACGACGTCATTATCGAAATCAGTTCCCAAGAGGGCCGTATGGTCGTCGATTGGGATCCTGAGTTTTGACCAAACTTATGAACAGTTTGAGCAATGATGCATCTACCGACTCAACCGAGTTGGATAGTGGCAACGCGCCGGAAACGGCGAGCGAAGCAGCAGTGCCTGCAATGTGGATTGGTGTAGTGTCGTTGTTTCCTGAGATGTTCGACGCGCTCACGCAACAGGGTGTGGTCGGCAGAGCGGTAGAAAAACAGCGTATTGCACTGGAGTTTTGGAACCCGCGGGATTATGCCACTGACCGCCACCGCAGCGTCGATGACCGCCCCTATGGTGGTGGTCCAGGCATGTTGATGAAAGTCGACACCCTGCGCGCAGCGATCTTTGCCGCCCGGGAACGGGCGCAGAAAGCCACCGGCTTAGTGCCGACGGTGATCTACCTCTCGCCCCAGGGGCGTAAGCTGGATCAGCAGGGCGTTCAAGCACTGGCTTCCGCCGGGCCTTTAGTGGTCGTGGCAGGGCGCTATGAAGGCATTGATGAACGCGTGGTGGAGAGTGACATCGATGAAGAGTGGTCGATTGGCGACTATGTGTTGAGCGGCGGTGAGCTGCCAGCGATGGTGCTGATTGATGCAGCGGCAAGGCTGATTCCCGGTGTACTGGGTCATCAGGATTCCGCTATCGAAGACTCGTTTAATGACGGTCTGTTAGACTGCCCGCACTATACCCGTCCAGAAGTCATCGACGGGCGCCAAGTGCCGGATGTGCTGTTAAGCGGTAATCATGCAGCCATCAAGCGCTGGCGGTTAAAGCAGTCACTCGGGCGTACATGGCAGCGTCGTCCAGACCTGTTGGAAGGGCGGCCGTTAGATGCCGAACAGCGTAAGCTGTTGAACGAGTTTATCGAAGAACACGCTCTGTCAGCTAAAACTGAGTAGGCCAGAGCGGCGGTGCAGGGCGTATGCGCACCTGTGTCACCCATAACGACTCCCGCGTAGCTCGTTTCGAGCGCCGGGATCACGGCTTCCGCCACCCATGATTGAGCGGTCAAGCCAACACGTTATTCAGGAGTATGATGATGAGCAGTAAAAGCAAAGTGATCCAGGCGATCGAATCTGAGCAAATGGGCAAAGAAATTCCTCCCTTTGCCCCCGGCGACACCATTGTCGTTCAGGTAAAAGTAAAAGAAGGTACTCGCGAGCGTCTGCAGGCGTTTGAAGGTGTCGTCATCGGTAAGCGTAACCGTGGCCTGAACTCCGCTTTCACCGTGCGTAAAATTTCTCACGGCGTTGGCGTTGAGCGTACCTTCCAGACCTACAGCCCGCTGGTTGACTCTATCGAAGTCAAGCGTCGCGGTGACGTGCGTCAAGCCAAGCTTTACTACCTGCGCGAGCGCAGTGGTCGTTCTGCACGTATCAAGGAAAAGCTGGCTTAAACGCCACTGCTCCTCGGGCGCACGCTGTTCTCGAACAGGCGTCGCGCCCGGATACCAAGACCCCGTCACCGCTTTGCGGGGCGGGGTTTTGTTTATCCGCTCAACAAAAGCGGCTTGAGGTGACTAACGTATGAGCGTTATCGATGCATTTTTAGATGCTCTTTGGCTTGAGCAGGGCGCCAGCGATCATACGTTAGCCGCCTATCGGCGTGATTTAACCGCCTGGCAGAGCCACCTGGAGAGCCACGGTGAAGCCCTTCTGGCGCCGCCGCCGGAGCGCCTCAGTGAGTGGCTGGCCAGTCGCCGGGAGGAGGGGTATCAACTGCGCAGTAATGCCCGGCTGCTGTCGACGCTGCGCAGCTTCTACCGTTGGGGGCGTTTAAACAACCAAGTGGAAAGTGACCCACTGACTGATATCAAACTACCGCGGGTCATACCCGGCTTGCCTAATACCTTGGAAGAGGACGAGGTTGAGCGCCTACTCTTGGCGCCGGATACGGAGACTCCTTTGGGGGTTCGTGACCGTGCCATGCTGGAGCTGCTGTACGCCTGTGGCTTACGGGTATCAGAGCTGGTAGGGCTCACTGGTGATGCGGTCAATCTGCGCCAAAACGTGGTTAGGGTGCGTGGTAAAGGCGATAAAGACCGCTTGGTTCCCATGGGCGAAGAGGCCGCAGATTGGCTGGCGCACTATATGCAGACTGCACGGTTGGCGCTGATGAGCGACCCAACACGCCCCGCGCTGTTTCCTGGGCGGGGTGACAAAGCGATGACCCGGCAAACGTTTTGGCACCGGATTAAGGTGCATGCCATAACGGCAGGGATTACCCGGCCACTGTCGCCCCATACGCTTCGCCATGCATTTGCCACCCATTTATTGAATCATGGGGCCAATTTGCGGGTCGTACAGCTGCTGCTGGGTCATAGCGATCTGTCGACGACCCAAATTTATACCCATGTAGCCCAGGCGCGCTTGGAAAGCCTACATGCTGAACATCACCCACGAGGTTGAATTGATGATGCGTCAACGCCGTTTTGTAACACTACCTTTACTGACACCTTCCTCGATGCTGGCGTGTTTGCTAACTGCCAGCCTGCTACCTTCCGCTGCACAGGCTGACGACGTGGCAGATCGTTTGGCTGAATCACTTAGCGTCAATGGCCAGTCGATGCCCGTGGAAGTGGTCACCGAAACGCCTATGGATGGCGTTTATCACGTGCGGTTGGAGAACGGCGAATCTTTCTACTCCAATGCAGACGGCAGCCACTTCCTGGTCGGTGACCTATATGAAAATGCACCCGACGGGTTGGTCAACTTAACCGAGCAAGAGCAGAACCAAGAGCGTGCAGATGCGCTAGCGGCAGTACCTGAGAGTGAGCTAGTGATCTTCCGCGGTGCCGAAGAACCGAAAGCAACAGTGACGGTATTTACCGATCCTACTTGCCCCTATTGCGCGCGGTTACACGACACCATTCCGGAGTTGAATGAGCGTGGTATCGCCATTCACTATATGGCCTTTCCCCGTGCGGGTATGGGCAGCCAGGCTGCCACCATGCTGCAGCAGGTGTGGTGCTCGGATAATCGCAGTGAAGCGATGACTCAAGCCAAAGAGGGCGAGACTATTTCCAGCGCAGCAGACTGCGACAATCCTGTGGCGGGGCAGTATGATCTGGGTAAGGCGCTGGGTGTACAGGGCACGCCAGCAATTATTTTGCCCAATGGGCAACTGGTGCCGGGCTTTGTGCCCCCCGAGCGGCTCTTTGCCATGTTAGGCTTAGATGACGAATGACGTCACATTGAAAGATAATACAAAGCGCTGAGGCACGGTCTTTAAGATCGAATTCAAAACCGTAATTAAGGCCAGCACCACCAGGTGCACAACACGAAAGGGGAAGTATTTTGAAACCGGTAAGAGTAGGTATTTGTGGTCTAGGTACTGTCGGTGGCGGCACCTTTAACGTATTGACTCGCAACGCTGATGATATTGCGCGTCGTGCTGGCCGCCCTATTGTGATTGAGCAGGTTGCTCACCGCAGTATTCATCCTGACTGCGATATTACCGGCATCAATGCCACCTCCGATGTGTTTGAAGTCGCGACCAACCCCAATGTGGATGTCCTGGTGGAGCTCGTTGGCGGTTACGATATCGCCCGCGAGCTGGTGCTCACCGCCATTGAAAACGGCAAGCACGTGGTCACCGCCAACAAGGCGCTGATTGCGGTGCACGGCAACGAAATCTTCAAAGCCGCTCACGAAAAGGGCGTCATCGTAGCATTCGAAGCTGCAGTCGCAGGCGGCATCCCGGTGATCAAATCGCTGCGCGAAGGCTTGGGTGCCAACCGCATTGAATGGGTAGCGGGGATTATCAACGGCACCGGCAACTATATTCTTACCCATATGCGCGATGAAGGCCGCGCCTTTGAGGACGTGCTCGCGGAAGCTCAAGCGCTAGGCTACGCCGAATCTGACCCCACCTTTGACGTGGAAGGTATCGATGCGGCACACAAACTGACGATTTTGGCCTCGATTGCCTACGGCGTGCCGCTGCAGTTCGAGAAAGCCTTCACCGAAGGCATTTCACGGATTACTGCGGAAGACGTCGAGCAAGCCGACAACCTTGGCTACGTGATCAAGCACCTGGGTATCTCCAAGCGTACCGATCAAGGCCTGGAACTGCGGGTTCACCCCACGCTGATTCCTAAAGAGCGCCTGCTGGCCAATGTTCATGGCGTAAAAAATGCTATTGCAGTAATGGGCGACGCGGTAGGGCCGACGCTCTACTACGGCGCTGGCGCCGGCGCCGAGCCGACTGCATCAGCGGTGGTGGCCGATTTACTCGACGTGGCGCGGGATATCTCCACCGAGCACCGCTACCGGGTGCCGTACCTGGCGTTTAGCGGCATCGACGAAGATGTCAGCCAACTGCCCATCATGCCGATGGAAGATATCATCACGGCCTACTACCTGCGCCTGCTGGCGGTGGATCGCCCCGGCGTGTTGGCGCGGGTGGCCACGATTCTATCTGAGCAGGGCATCTCGATCGAGGCACTGATTCAGAAAGAGGCGACCGAAGGCGAGCTGGTGCCGATCATTCTGCTCACACACCGTACTAAAGAGAAGCAGATGAACGCAGCGATTCGCGAAATCGAATCCATGGCCGATATTGCGGGCCCCGTCACGCGTATTCGCGTGGAAAGCTTGAGTGAAGGGGAGTAAGCCTAGATGCGCTATATCAGCACGCGCGGGCAGGCGCCCGCGCTCTCCTTTGAAGAAGTGGTGCTCACCGGTATGGCCAGCGACGGCGGCCTCTATGTGCCGGAAACAATGCCTGAGTTCTCCCGGGGAGAGCTGGCCGACATGGCCGGGCTCTCCTATGCGGAAATCGCCTTTAGGGTGATGAAGCCGTTTGTGAACGGTGAGATCGACGACGAGACCTTCCGCAACATCGTGACCGAGGCCTACGCGACCTTTAATCACGACGCCGTGCTGCCGCTCAAACAGCTGGATGCCAACCACTTCCTGCTTGAGCAGTTCCACGGCCCGACCCTGGCATTTAAAGACGTAGCGCTACAGCTGCTCGGCCGCCTGCTCGACCACTTCCTGAAAAAGCGTGGCGAGCGTGCGGTGATCATGGGTGCGACCTCTGGCGATACCGGCTCGGCGGCGATTGAAGGCTGTCGCCACTGCGACAACCTGGATATCTTTATCCTGCACCCGCACAACCGGGTCTCGGAAGTACAGCGCCGACAAATGACCTCGGTGCTGGCCAATAACGTCTTCAATATTGCCATCGAAGGCAATTTCGATGACGCCCAGGCGATGGTCAAGGCCAGCTTTGCCGATCAGTCGTTCCTCAACGGTACTCGCTTGGTCGCGGTGAACTCGATCAACTGGGCGCGCATTATGGCGCAGATCGTTTACTACATCGCCTCCGGCGTTGCGCTGGGTGCGCCGCACCGTGAAGTGAGCTTCTGCGTGCCGTCGGCTAACTTCGGCAACGTGTTTGCTGGTTATATGGCCTACAAAATGGGCCTGCCGGTGAAGCAGTTCATCATCGCCACCAACGCCAACGACATTCTGCACCGCACGCTGGCCGCCAACGACTTCTCCAAAAAAGAGCTAGCGGCTACTTTAGCGCCCTCCATGGATATCGTTGTGTCATCTAACTTTGAGCGCCTGTTGTTTGACGCCTACGACCGCGATGGCTTGGCCGTGGCGGCGCTGCTTGAGCGCTTCCAGCAGGAACCCACGGCGCTGGCCGATGCGCCGCTGGCCAAGCTGCGCGAGAAGTTCTCCAGCTACAGCGTGGACGATGCGACGATTCTGGAAGTGATTCGCGACGCCCATAAACGCACTGGTGAAATGCTCGACCCGCACACCGCCACCGGCTATCGTGCTGCCGAGCGTGCCCGGGCAGATCAGTCAACGCCAATGATTACCCTCGCCACTGCGCACCCGGCTAAATTCGCCGAGGCCGTTGTGAAGGCGGGCTTCCTGGGCGTGCCACTGCCGCCGCATATGGAAGACCTGATTGAGCGCGAAGAGCGCTACACAGTGCTCCCTGCGGAACTTGCCGCCGTGCAGCAGTACGTTGCGGAAAACCGGCGTTGACGTATTAATGGCCTCAGTGACTGATTTACCCCATCGCACGCTGTCGTCTAGCAAGGCCGGGCCGCGCTTAGAGCCTCGTCCAGTGGATGAGGCGCTTTATGCCCGCGCTCAGGCGGAAGGCCTAAGCGAACTGCAGGCGCGTTTGCTGGCCTCGCGCTTGCCGGGCTACAGCGGTGAGTTGCTACCGTTAATCGCACCTAGCCTGCGTTATTTGGCCCACCCGGAGAAACTGGCTGACGGTCGCCGCGCCGCCGAACGTATCGCTCAGGCGGTGGCAGAGGGGGAGGCCATCGGCATTCTCACCGACTACGACGTGGATGGCATTACCTCCCACGTGGTGATTAAGCGCACGCTGGTGGAGCTGTTTGGGGTGCCAGAGGGCAAGCTACATAGCCTGATTGGCCACCGTATTCATGACGGCTATGGGATTAGCCTACCGCTGGTAGAGCGCACCTTGGCTCAAAAGCCGTTTCCGACCCTGGTGATTACCGCCGATTGTGGCAGCTCTGATGAGCCGCGTATCGCGCGATTAAAAGCGGCAGGTATCGACGTGGTAGTCAGCGACCACCACGCCCTGCCCAGTGAGGGGCCGCCAAGCTCGGCATTCGCCTGTGTTAACCCTACCCGTGATGACTGTGAGTATCCCGACAAAACCATCGCTGGCTGTATGGTGGCGTGGCTGTTGATGTCACTCGCCCGCGGCGTGCTGATCGAGTGGGGGGCGCTATCAGAATCGACGCCCAAGCTGTCGCCCTGGCTCTCCTACGTAGCTTTGGGCACCGTGGCTGACTGTGTCTCCCTGGGCGGCAGCCCCGCCAACCGCGCGGTGGTCAATCAAGGGTTAAAACTGATCAATCGTATGGATGCGGCGTGCTGGCGCGCTATGGCCACGCGCTTAGGCGCTGACAGTGTGCCGTTTAACGCCGAGACGTTAGCGTTTCAGATGGGGCCGCGTATCAATGCCCGCTCGCGGCTGGACGACCCCTACGCGGCGCTGCACTTTATGCTGGCCGAGAACGATGGGGTCGCCAATCGCCAGCTCGACGTGCTGGATCAGGATAACCAGTCCCGCAAAGCGATTGAGGCCGATATGGCCGCCGAGGCGCGCACTCTTGCCACAGCAGCTCTGGACGCTGATGAGCCCGCCGTGGTGGTGCTGCTTGAAGACGGGCACCCCGGCGTACAGGGTATCGTCGCCTCGCGATTGGTGCAGGCCTACGGGCGCCCGGCGCTGGTGCTAACACAAGCCTCGGCACCTGGCATGCTAACCGGCTCCGGCCGCTCGATTGATGGACTGCACCTGCGCGATGCCCTACAGCGTACCTTTGAGCTTGCTCCCCAGGCGCTGCCACGCTTTGGCGGTCATAGTGGTGCGGCAGGGGTGGGCGTGCCTCGGGATCAGCTTGACGTCTTTAAAGCGGCTTTCCTGAGGGCCGTAGGCGAACAGCTGGAGGGACGAACGCTCTATCCGCGCCTATGGACGGATGGCGAGCTCTCCACGGCACAGCTTTCGCTGACCACCTTGCAAGAGATAGAAACCCTTGGGCCCTACGGGCGGGAGTTTGATCCGCCGCTGTTTGAAGGCCGCTTTATTGTCGAGGCGCTGCGCCCGGTGGGTGCTGACGGCGCGCACCTGATGCTGGAACTCTCCACTGGCCCGGTGACCTGCAAAGCCATCTGGTTTCGTGCCTTAACGCCAGGGGAACTGCCTGGGTTTAACGTGGGGGATACACTGCACTGTGCTTATAAGCTTAACCGTAACCGCTGGCGCGGCCGCGAGACGCTGCAGTTGATGGTCGAGCACGCCAGCCCAATTTAAGCTGTACATTGCATCATCTACTGGCAACTTAAGTAAGGACGCCCCATGCGCGTGGAAGATTTACCCAAGGATCAGCATCGCCCCTATGAAGATATGATGGCGATGCTGCTGGGCACGTTCTTTGTCGCGCTGGGAGTGACCTTTTACACCCATGCGGTGCTATTGACCGGCAGTACGGCAGGCTTAGCGCTGCTGTTGAGCTACATCACCAGCAGCATTACCGGCTGGGGCTTTGGAGTGTACTTTTTTGCCATTAACCTGCCGTTTTACTACTTGGCGGTGAAGCGGATGGGGTGGAGTTTTACCCTACGCACCTTTGCCGCCATCGGCTTAGTATCGCTGTTTTCAGAGTTAACCCAAGGCTGGGTGCAATTTGCCAACGTGCCCTCGATCTACGCCGCCTTGATGGGCGGCGCGCTGATGGGCATTGGTATGCTGATGCTGTTTCGCCACCGTACCAGCCTGGGCGGTATCAATATCCTCGCGCTCTACTTACAGGATAAACACGGCCTGCGCGCAGGCTACGTTCAACTCGCCATCGATGGCGTTATTCTGTTGATTGCGTTAACGCAGCTACCGCTGGATCGTGTGGGTTATTCAGTGCTGGGAGCATTGACGCTAAACCTGATTATCGCCCTGAACCATAAGCCAGGGCGCTATATTGGGGTGAGCTAAAAACGTTTAGCCAAGCCAGAACCACCACACTATCAGTGTGATAAGCCCCAGGCCTGCCAAGTTGATCAATAAGCTCATGAGGCGTCCTCCTGACTGGCTTTCCATAGCCGCAAGCGATTGGCGTTACTCACCACGGTGATGGAAGAGAGTGACATGGCAGCGCCCGCTATCATCGGTGAGAGCAGCATGCCGGTGAGTGGGTAGAGCACCCCCGCCGCGATGGGAATACACAGCAGGTTGTAGCCAAAGGCACCCACCAGGTTCTGTTTGATATTGCGCAGCGTGGCGCGGCTGATCTCAATTGCTGACGCTACCCCGTGCAGCGAGCCGCGCATGAGCGTGATGCCCGCGCTCTCAATCGCCACATCGGTGCCTTGGCCAATCGCAAAGCCCACGTTCGCTCGGGCCAGCGCCGGGGCATCATTGATGCCATCGCCCACCATGCCAACGATTTCTCCCGCCTTCTGACGACGCTCTATCTCGGCGTGCTTGTCCTCGGGTAACAGCCCTGCCCGAAACTCATCAATGCCTACTTCCTGGGCAATGGCCCTGGCGGTGTGCTCGTTATCGCCGGTTAACATAACGATGGTTAAGCCATCTTTTTGCAGGCGCTTGATTGCGGCCACGGTGTCGTGGCGAAGCGGGTCGCTGATGCCAAACAGGGCGGCCAATTTGCCATCTACCGCCAAGTACACCAGCGTGCGGGCCTGCTCTTCTAGGGCGCGTGCTTGCTCTTCACCTGCCTTGAGATCCACACCGGCTTCACTTAACAGACGCGCATTGCCCAGCAGCAACGCTTTGCCGTCGGCGGTTTGGGCTTTTACCCCGCCACCGGTCACGCTGTCGAAACCATTAATCTCGGCAGGGTTAGCCTCGTGTTCATCCGCGTAGGTCATTAACGCCGCCGCCAATGGGTGCTCGGAGCTGCGTTCCAGCGCGTGCACCAACGCCAGCGCGGTGGATTGCTCTACGCCAAACATCTGCGCATCGGTGACGCTGGGCTTGCCCTGGGTGAGCGTGCCGGTTTTATCGACGACTAGCGTGGTCAGCTTGCTAGCGGTTTGCAGCGCCTCGCCGCTGCGTACCAGCACCCCATGCTCTGCCGCTTTACCGACGCCGATCATGGTCGAGATCGGCGTCGCCAGACCCAGCGCGCAGGGGCAGGCAATAATCAGCACGGTGGTCGCCGTCACCAGCATATGGATCACCTGGGGAGCGGGCCCTAGGTTGAACCACACCAGGGCCGTCAATACGGCAATGATCATTACCGCAGGCACAAAAACGCTGGAGACTTGGTCGGCTAGCTCGCCAATCGGTGGGCGCGAGTTTTGGGCACTCGCTACCTGTTCGGTAATCTGCCCCAGGCGAGTGTCGGTGCCCACTCGCGTTGCGCGATAGATCAAGCTGCCCTTGCCATTCACCGTGCCAGCGCTGACTTCATCCCCCGCGCCCTTGGCGATGGGGAGTGGCTCGCCGGTAAGCATCGACTCATCGATATGGCTTTGGCCTTCAACGACGTCACCATCCACCGGTAAGCGCTCGCCGGGGCGTACCCGTACGTGGTCGCCAGTACGCACCGCATCAATCTCAATTTCCTGCTCGTGCCCGTCGCGAATCACCCGCGCTGTTCGGCTCTGCAGGTCAAGCAGGCGCTTTAGCGCATCGCTGGTGCGGCCCCGGGCGCGTAGCTCCATGGCATTGCCGAGTAGAATCAGCCCGATCACCATGGCTGAGGCTTCAAAATAGATCCCCTGAGCGACTTCTGGCAGCCACGGCGCAAACAGCACCACGGCCATGGAGTAGAGCCAGGCGGTGCCGGTGCCCATGGCCACCAGGGTATCCATATTGGCTTGGCGATGCTTAAACTGCTTCCAGGCGTTGACGAAAAAGTGGCGCCCTGGGAAGGCCAAAATACCCAAGGTTAACAAGCCGATCACCAGCCAGTAGAGACGCCCCATACCCATCGGGTGGGGATGAAAAAAAAGCATGCTGAGCATCAGCGGAATCGCCAGTGCCAGCGAGATCGCGCTGCCGCGCAGCCGTTTTTGGTAAGTCTTGGCATCCTGCTCTGCACGCGTGCGTTCTGCTTCCCGCATATCCACAATCGGTTCGGCGCCATAGCCGGCTGACTCAACGGCGGCGATTAACGCTTGGGTCTCGGCACTGCCACACACCTGGGCGGAGTGGGTGCCAAAATTGACGCTGGCGGTGTCGACTCCCTCAGTGCGCTCTAGTGCTTTCTGCACGCTGTTGACACAGCTTGCGCAGGTCATCCCACTAATCGCCAGACGCTGCTTTTTGCCTTGGCCATGTCCTTGAAAATGGGAAGGGGCTCTTGCAGCCTTTTCAGCCTCAGCGGGTGGCGCGGTATCTGGTTGCTTAGTTGCTTCGTCTGGGGTTCTTTCTTCCAGAGCTGCTTCGCCTGGCGGGTAGCCCGCCTCGATCAAGCGTTGGTCAAGCTCGGCGTCGGTTAGAGTCGAAACAACCTCGAGGCGTTTTTCGCTAGGCATGCCGGTGACGTCTGCTTCAGGGTCACCACTTTGAATCGCCTCGCGCATACGCTTGACGCAGCCCTGGCAATTCATGCCAGGAATAGTTCGCGTGGTGACTCCATTGGCAGGGCTCACGTTCGAGGCGGCTTCGGTAGAGGCGTCGCTCATGGGGTCTCCTTGGTAGGCGTGGCGTCAGGAAAACTCTCAATCAGGCGGCACACGCTGTGGCCGTCGGGGGAGCCGTTGGGCATTTGCTGCCAGCTCTCCATGGCCTGTTCCATTCGTTCGGCTAGCGCTTCCAGCTCGGCAATGCGTGCGCGGATTTGCGGCAGGCGGCTGGCGAGTAAGTCGCGTACCAATGGGCAGGGGGAGTCACCTTGGTCGGCGTGGGTCAGGATGTCGCGAATCTCCGCCACGCTAAAACCTAATTTGCGCGCCCGCTGAATAAACCGCAGCCGCTCTAGGTCGGTATCTGAAAATAGCTGATAGCCATTATCTGGGTGGCGCTGGGGGGCAAGTAGACGCTCACGAGCGTAGTGGCGTACGGTCTCAGCGGTAACCCCACCGCGTTTGGCAAGCTCGTTAACCTTCATGGCCTGTTCTCCCGACCGGTTAAATAGTAACCATGGTAGTGTAGAACCTATGGGTTACCCATAGGTCAAGGGTGCCTTTGCTCAATCAGCTGAAATGACTAAAACACTGATTTAAAACGAGCGTACGACTAATGTATAAGCCAAAAATAAAATAAAACGAACGTTTGCCCTTGAACCTTTGGCTCAGTTGCGAGAAAACAGTCATGTAAAAATAAAGAGAGTGGATCGTTGCTATCCACTGGATCATCGGGAAGAGAGGCCCACTATGAATAATAAATTTAATAAGCTCACCCTGGCTGCTGCTATCACGGCCGCCTTCGCCAGCCAAGCCCACGCGGGCGGGTATCAAATCAACGAGCAGAGCGTAAGTGGGCAGGGCTATGGTCACGCCGGGCGAAGCTCTAACATTCATGATGCAACCATTGTGTACGGCAACCCGGCGGGTATGTCGTTTTTAGACCGTGCCCAGGTGACCGTTGGTGGTACGTATCTCAATGTGAATACTGACATCTCTAATGTCGAAGCTTCTCGCTATATCGACTCCGGAGTCGCGCTTGGTGGCGCGCCAAATGGCAATCAGATTCCCGTTGGTAGTATCCCCGGTGGGAATGATGGCGATATGGTGCCGGGGACGCCGATCCCCTTTGCGTTTTATGCGCACCCAGTCACCGATCAGCTCGCATTCGGGTTTGGGGTGTATGCACCCTTTGGCTCAAAAACCGATTATGAAGATGATTTCCAGGGTCGCTACTTTGGCGACTACACCGAAGTCAAGGTGGTCAGTGCACAGCCGACGGTTTCTTACCGCTTTAATGACCAGTGGTCAGTAGGCGCGGGGATTACTTACAACCGTGTGGAAGGCGAACTACGCCGACAAGTACCCAGTGAGGCCACCTTTAACCCAGATGCCGACATCGACTCGCGGGTTGATGGTGACGACGAAGCGTGGGGCTATAACTTAGGCGTAATCTATCGTCCAGTACCTGAAACCACCCTGGGTCTAACCTACCGCTCGAAAGTAGATTACACCTTGGAAGGTGATTTTAGCGCTACTGATCCTCTGGGTAATGTCGTTCGCTCAGATACTGCTAGCCTGGATTTGACCACCCCTGAGACGGTTAACTTCTCGCTTACCCAGCAGATGACTGACCGTCTCAAGCTGATGTTCGGTGCATCCTGGGTGCGTTGGAGCCACTTTGATCAAATCTTGGTTACCGGCAGCCAAGGCGATACGATTACCCAAGAGTTTCAGAACTATTCAAACGCCTGGGCGTTTGCCACTGGCGGCGAGTACCAGTTAACCAAGACATTGGCGCTTCGTGCTGGGGTTACGTTAGACATGACGCCGACCAATGATGAGGATCGTAGCGTACGTATTCCTTCCGATGATCGGCGTATTTTCTCGCTGGGGGCAGGATGGAGCCCAACGCCTGACCTGACTGTCGATGTGGCTTACTCCTATCTGTCAGAGCGCGGCACCTTTGTTGAGCAGGATCGTAGCGACCTGCTGGCCAGTCAGGCCACGGGCGGCCAGCCGGTTGGCGGGGCCTCCTACTCAGCCGACTACAAAAACGAAGCTCACGGTTTTGGTGCTCAGTTAACCTATCGCTTTTAAACCCTAAAGAGCCAACCCCACTGAAACCCGGCGCATGCCGGGTTTTTTATTAGCTGCGATAACGCCATTCGTCATCACAGCGAAGGCATAAAGGCCTATATCGCTAGGCTATCCAGAAAAGCGGCCTGCATTAGCTCACGGGTATAGGGTTGGCGTGGGGCATTGAAGAGAGATTGAGTGTCGCTTTGCTCAACGATTTCTCCTTGGCGCATTACGATCACCTCATCGGCCAGTGCGCGCACCACGGCGAGGTCATGGCTAATAAACAGGTAGGTCAGTTGATGCCGCTGTTGTAAGTCGCGTAATAGCTCAATGATGGTCATTTGTACCGAGCGATCCAGCGCAGACGTTGGCTCGTCGAGCAGAAGAAACTCCGGTTTGACGACCAATGCACGAGCAATCGCAATGCGTTGCCGCTGGCCGCCGGAAAACTCATGGGGGTAGCGGTGTCGGTGGCTTGGGTCTAAGGCAACTTCCTCAAGGGCTTGAATAACCTCGGTATCACGCTGGGCTCGGGTCAGAAGAGGCTGATGGACACACAAGCCTTCGCCAATAATCTCACCCACGGTCATGCGCGGCGAAAGCGAACCGAAGGGGTCTTGAAAGACCACCTGGACACGGGAGCGCAACGGCCGCATGCCCGCTCGATCAAGTTGGGCCACGTCGATATCATCGTAGTGTATCTCGCCGCGGCTTTTCACCAGCCGAAGCAGCGCGCGGCCAAGGGTGGTTTTTCCTGAGCCTGATTCGCCTACCACGCCTAAGGTTTGCCCTTGTCGCAAGGTAAGGTCGATATTTTTGACTGCTTCAAAATAGCGGTTGGGGCCAAATAGCTGCTTTTTAATCGCAAATCGCACGTTAAGGTTATGGGCGGTGAGCAAAACTGGGGCCGTGTCGGGAACGGGCGCCTTTTGGCCGCTTGGATTGGCGGCGATAAGCATCTGCGTATAAGGATGCTGCGGTGATTGGAAAAGTGTGTTGGTTGCTCCTGATTCAACAATTTCACCGTATTGCATCACACACACACTATCGGCTAAATGCCGAACGACTCCCAGGTCATGGGTGATAAATAGAATGGCCATACCGTAGCGAGTCTGCAGGTCTTTCAGCAGGGCGAGTATCTGAGCCTGCACGGTGACATCAAGGGCAGTGGTCGGTTCATCGGCAATCAGCAGCTTGGGTTCGCAGGCCAATGCCATGGCAATCATCACCCGCTGGCGCTGACCACCGGAAAGCTCGTGCGGATAGCTATCAACGCGGCGCTCGGGCTCTGGAATACCCACTTGATCTAACAGCTCGAGCACGCGTTGGTGGGAGTCGCGACCGCGCAAGGGCGTGTGCTTATGCAGAACTTCCCGAATCTGCTTACCAATGCGGTGCAGTGGGTTGAGCGAGGTCATGGGCTCCTGAAAGATCATCGAGATTTCATTGCCCCGGATGGCCCGCAGGCGCTGACGGCTGACCGTGAGCAAGTCTTCATCACCTGCGCCGCCATGCCAGCGAATGCGGCCCGTGGAGCGCGCTAGCTCGGGAAGTAGCCCCATCACAGCGGTCGAGGTAATCGACTTGCCCGAGCCCGACTCGCCGACAAGCGCCAGGGTCTCGCCTTGATGAAGCGTAAAGCTAACGTCTTTGACCGCGGCCACAACACCGTCGGGAAGGTCAAAATCGACGCGCAGGTGATCAAATTCCAGCAGTGGTGATGGCATAGTGCCTCCTTGCCTTTATTAGCGCGTCTTTTGTTAACGTGTTTTGGGATCAAGGGCGTCGCGCAGACCGTCGCCCAGGAAGTTTAAGCACAGCAGCGTGGTGGCGAGAAATATAGAGGGAATAATCAGCATCCAGGACGCTGTTTCCATCATGTCTTTGCCTTCGCTGATCAGTACTCCCCAACTGGTCAACGGCTCTTGAACGCCGAGACCCAGGAAGGACAGAAAGCTTTCCAGCAAAATCACCTTGGGGACGGTGAGGGTGACGTAGATAATTACCGGTCCGATGGCATTAGGGATCAGGTGGCGTGTGACTATTTTAAAGCTGCTCACTCCAAGCGCATGGGCGGCTTCGACGAACTCACGGCGTTTTAATGCCAGTACCTGCCCGCGCACAATACGCGACATGTCGAGCCATTCGACGGCACCAATGGCAGCGTAAATCAGTAGGATATTACGCCCGAATACCACCATCAGCAGGATGACCATAAACATAAACGGGAGCGAATACATGATGTCGACAAAGCGCATCATCAGATTGTCGATGCGGCCGCCGAAATAGCCTGCCACCGCGCCATACAGCACGCCAATAACAAGAGAAACGAGGGTGGCGACAATCGCCACTGAAAGCGATATTTGCCCACCGTAAAATACTCGTGTCAGCAGGTCACGACCGTTGGCATCGGTGCCCGCTAAGTGGCCGCTTTCAATGCTTGGCGGTGCCAAAAAGGCGTTCCAGTCCACCTCGTCGAGTGCCCACGGCGTTAGCCAGGGGCCGGCCAAGCAAACAAGGGTAATCACCGCGAGCAGTATGAGGCTGGCCAAAGCCGCTTTGTTTTGGCGTAGGCGTCGCCAAGCTTCGCGGCCCAGGCTGTTGCCAGCGACAGGCGGGGACGACAGCGTCGTTGAGGGTAACGATTTAGTCATTATCATAGCGAATCTGCGGATCCAGTGCCGAGTAGAGTAAATCGACCAATAGGTTGAGTAGAACGATCAGAGCGCCATAAAACACCACTGTGCCCATAACCAGGGTGTAGTCGCGATTAAGCGCAGCTTGGACAAAATAACGGCCAATCCCGGGGATGCCGAAGATCTGTTCGATCACCACGGAACCGGTGATAATGCCGGCAATAGCGGGCCCTAAGTAGGAGATAACCGGCAGCATTGATGGTCGCAGGGCATGACGCAGAATCACTTCGCTCTCGCTTAGCCCTTTGGCTCGGGCGGTGCGGATGAAGTGACTGCCCAGTACTTCAATCATGCTGGCGCGCATCATGCGGGCGCTATAGGCAATCTGTTGGATCGAAAGGGCCACCACGGGGAGCACCATATTGCTCCAGTGACCGTTGTTCCAGCCGCCTACCGGCAGCCAGGCCAGAAAAACGCCGAACACCAGGGCCAGCAGTGGGGCAATCACAAAGTTAGGAATAGCCACGCCAGCCAGTGCGGTTCCCATCACCAGGTAGTCAACGCTGGAGTTGCGTTTAAGGGCGGCTATCACTCCCATCGGTATGCCGACCAGCAGTGCCAAACCAATCGCCCACAGGCCAAGTTCAAGGCTGACCGGAAAGCCTTGCACCACAAGCTCGGTGACCGAAAAGTCTTTGTACTTAAAAGAAGGCCCAAGGTTGCCCTGGAGTAGATTGCCCATGTAGGTGAGGTACTGCTCCCAGACAGGTTTATCCAGTCCGTAAGCTGCCATCATGTTCGCTTCTATTTCGGCGGGGAGTTGGCGTTCGCCATCGAAAGGGCCGCCGGGTGCCAGGTGCATTAAAAAGAACGACAGGGTAATAACGATCCACAGCGTCGGGATCGCTTGTAGTAAGCGTTTTAGAGTGTAGATGAGCATGATGGAGTAGCCTCGATCCCCGAGTCTAAGGCCCGAGGAAGTAACGACGTACTAATGAGTCAAAAACAACGGAGAGAAGTGAGTTAGCGATCAAAGCTAATCCAGCGTGAACGATGGATGTCCTCAATATTGGTTTCCCAGCCGACGAGGTCAGGGCTGACCAAATTGCGCGATACATAGTAATAAATGGGCAGCGTAGCGCTATTTTCTAAAGCGATAGTTTCCGCTTCGGCCATCAGCTCTGCGCGTTCATTAAGGTCTTGGGTGTTCGCCGCTTCGCTCATCAATGCATCAAATTCGGGCGAGCTATAGGCGCCGTAGTTATTCGATACGTTGCTTTCTAATAGGCTCAAAAAGTTTTGCGCGTCGTTGTAGTCACCGATCCAGCCTGCGCGGGCAACGTCAAAATCGCCTTGACGGATATCGGCGTAATGAACGGCAACCTCGGCGTTATAAAGCTCAACTTCAACGCCAAGAGGTTTCCACATGGCGGCCACTGCAATAGCGACTTTGCGGTGATCTTCGCTGGTGTTATAGCGCAGCATGAGTTCTAACGGGTTATCTGGGCCGTAGCCTGCCTCTTGTAACAGTTCCTGGGCGCGCTCCAATCGCTCGTCTTGCGATAAGTCGGCGAAACTAACATTAGGAGCCGTATAGTGACTGACGTTGGGTGGGACGAAGCTGTAAGCAGGTACTTCGCCCGTGCCGAGTATCTGGTCGGTAATGACTTCTCGGCGCACTGCTAAGCTAAGTGCTTCACGAACACGCGGATCAGTGGTCGCATGGCCATCTCGGGCATTAAACACGTAGTAGTAGATACCTAGATAGGGCGCTACTTGAACCGCTTCCGGCAGGTTCTCCTGCAGCCATTTATACTGCTGGGTGGGGAACTCGCGGGCGATATCAATCTCTCCCGCGCGAAAACGGTTGAGCGCCGTGTTGCGCTCTTCGATAGGGAAATAGACAACTTCGTCCAGCGCGACCGCGTCAGCATCGTGAAAGTTGGGATTGCGCGTTGCCGTGATACGCGTCTGCGACTGCCAGTCTTCTAACTGGAAAGCGCCGTTGGAGACCATGTTGCCTGGTCGCGACCACTCATTGCCGTGCTCTTCTACCACGTGGCGTGGCAGCGGGTAGGCGGTGTAGTGAGAAAGTTGATCTAAAAAGTAAGGTGTTGAGCGCTCGAGGGTGATCTGTAGCGTGGTCGCGTCGATAGCTTTTACACCGAGCGCGCTTGTATCTACTTCGCCAGCATAGACAGCTTCGGCATTCTTAATCGGATAAAGCAGGTAAGCGTAATTGGCCGCCGTGGCAGGATCCAAAATACGCTGAAACGCAAACACAAAGTCATCGGCGGTCACTGGCTCTCCATCTGACCATTTAGCGTCGCTTCTTAATGTGAAAGTATATTCGGTACCGTCATTTGATATTTCCCATGATTCGGCAGCTCCGGGAATCCGCGTGCCGTCGATCGCTTCCGTGATGAGCCCTTCAAAAAGATCGCCGACGACATCGTTTTCCCACTTGCCGCTAATTTTATGCGGATCAAGCGATGCGGGTTCGCCCATAATCGCTAGACGAAGGGTATCTGCCTGGAGAGGGGCCACAAGGCTAAGTGTCAGCGCCATCGATCCAAAGAGAGTGCGAGTTTTTGTCATGTTAAATCCGCCATGTCCGCTGTTGTGAGTGATTTGGAGACAAGTGTTTAACGTTAATTACCAAAGTCTTTGTGCTTAGTGGGGATATAAATGGCAATTAGCAAATAAACTTTATTTAAGTCTTACCATCGTAAAAAAGTCTATGTCTATGAGAAATTGCGCATATGGGTATAGAGCTTTTCAATAGATATGGTGTAGATGGCTGTTAGCCGCTAATTTCGCTACAATAGACCGCCTTTCCACCGCATCTTTAGCCGAGACAATTCATGTTGGAAACCAATCCGATTCACAACCAGCTCAAGGACCTGTCTGAGCGGACAGACGTTCTTAGGGGGTATCTTTGACTATGCCGAGAAGAAAGATCGGCTAGAAGAGGTCACCCGCGAACTGGAAGACCCCAATGTCTGGAACGATCCAGACTACGCGCAGAAGTTAGGCAAAGAGCGCGCCTCCCTCGAAGCCATAGTGGCCACCATTGATGAACTTGAGCAGGGCCTTGGCGATAGCCGGGATCTGCTAGAGCTGGCTGAAATGGAAGAGGATGAAGGCACCGTCGAAGAAGTGTGCAAAGAGCTGGACAGCATGCAGGCGGCGTTAGAAAAGCTTGAGTTTCGGCGCATGTTCTCCGGTGAAATGGATCAGAACAACGCCTACCTGGAAATTCAGTCCGGCTCTGGTGGCACCGAAGCCCAGGATTGGGCCAATATTTTATTGCGCATGTACCTGCGCTGGGCAGAGAGCCACGGCTTCAAAGCCGATATCACTGAAATCTCTGCTGGCGAAGTGGCGGGCATTAAGTCGGCCACGGTGCATATCCAAGGCGATTACGCTTTCGGCTGGCTGCGTACTGAAACCGGCGTGCACCGCCTAGTGCGTAAAAGCCCGTTTGATTCCGGTGGTCGTCGGCATACCTCGTTTGCCTCGGTATTCCTGTCCCCGGAAATTGACGACAGTTTCGAGGTAGAGATTAATCCCTCGGACTTGCGCGTCGATACCTACCGCTCCAGCGGCGCGGGCGGTCAGCACGTAAACACCACCGATTCGGCCGTGCGGATTACCCACGAGCCGACCGGTATCGTGGTGGCCTGCCAGGGGCAACGCAGCCAGCACGCCAACCGCGATTTTGCCATGAAGCAGTTGAAAGCGCGGTTGTGGGAACACGAGATGCAAAAGCGCAACGCCGCCAAGCAGGAGGCCGAGGACTCCAAGGCTGACATCGGCTGGGGCAGCCAGATTCGCTCTTACGTGCTGGATGATCAGCGCATCAAGGATTTGCGCACCAGCGTACAGTCCAGCAGCTGCGATAAAGTGCTCGACGGGGATATTGATCAATTTATCGTCGCCAGCTTGAAGCAAGGCTTGTAATTTTTTTAGCGTTTGAACATGAACAGGGTGCCCCATGGCTAACCAAGACGCGTCTCCTGCAGACAACGAAAACCACCTGATCGCCGAGCGCCGTGCCAAGTTGACTGCTCGCCGCGAGCGCGCCGCTGAGCAGGGAAAGAGTGCGTTCCCCAATGATTTTCGCCGCGACAGCTTAACCGTCGAGCTGCAAAATGCCTTCGGCGATAAAGACAAGGCCGAGCTTGAAGCGCTGGATCACCACGCCGCTGTGGCGGGTCGTGTGATGCGTCAACGTGGCCCCTTCATCGTCATTCAGGATGTGGCCGGGCAAATCCAGCTCTACGTGGATAAAAAGGGCCTGCCCGCCGACGTGCTGGAAGACGTTAAAAGCTGGGATATCGGTGACATCGTCGCTGCCCACGGGCCGGTGCATAAATCCGGCAAGGGCGATCTGTACGTGATGATGAAAGAGGCGCAGCTGCTCACCAAGAGCCTGCGCCCGCTGCCGGACAAGTTTCACGGCCTCACCGATATGGAAGCCCGCTATCGCCAGCGCTATGTGGATCTGATCATGAATCCGCAGTCGCGCAAGGTGTTTGAAACCCGCGCAGCGGTCATCAGCTCCATGCGCCGCTTCTTTGAAGCCCGTGGTTTTATGGAAGTAGAGACGCCGATGCTCCAGCCGATCCCCGGCGGAGCGGCGGCTCGGCCGTTCATTACCCACCACAATGCGCTGGATATCGACATGTATCTGCGTATTGCGCCAGAGCTTTACCTCAAGCGTCTGGTGGTGGGCGGTTTTGAGAAAGTGTTCGAGATTAATCGCAACTTCCGCAACGAAGGGCTATCAACGCGCCACAACCCAGAATTCACCATGGTGGAGTTCTACTGGGCCTATGCGGATTACCGCGACCTGCTCGATATGACCGAAGCGATGCTGCGCACCGCCGCTGAAGAAGTGCTCGGTAATGCAGTGATTGAGTATCAGGGCGCGAGCTACGATTTCGGCAAACCTTTTGCCCGCTTAACGCTACGTCAGGCGATTCTCGATCATGGTGACGGCATTGCCGACAGCGATTTGGATTCGTTGGAGGCGGCGCGGGCAACCGCCGAGAAACTGGGCATCAAGGTCAAAGAGAGCTGGGGCCTGGGCAAGGTGCAAACGGAGATATTCGAAGAGGTTGCCGAGCATAAGCTCGACCAGCCGACCTTTATCACCGAATACCCGGCTGAAGTGAGTCCGCTTGCCCGGCGTAATGACGCCAATCCCTTCGTCACTGACCGCTTTGAGTTCTTTGTCGGTGGTCGCGAAATCGCCAATGGTTTCTCGGAGCTTAACGACGCAGAAGATCAGGCGGAGCGCTTCCGTGCCCAGTCTGCGGAAAAAGATGCCGGTGACCTGGAAGCAATGTACTACGATGCAGATTACGTGCGTGCTTTGGAGTACGGCATGCCGCCCACCGCGGGCGAAGGCATCGGTATTGACCGCTTGGTGATGCTGTTCACCGACAGCGCATCGATTCGCGATGTGTTGCTGTTCCCGGCGATGCGCCCTGAAGTGGACTAACACGCTACGATAACGGATGAAAAGTTGGTAAGGGCGCGTTATAGCGCCCATAATGGTCAACGTTTCGACGGCGAGGAGAATCCCATGAAACTGCTTAACCGCTCCGCACTGAGCGTCAGGCCGACCCAGCCCTTTGTGGACTGGATCAACGCGCTGGAACCCACCATGGGAGACGACGACCTGACCCTGGACGACGTCGAACGTGAAAGTACCATTTACCTGATTCCAGAGATGGATACCCCGGAAGCGCTGGAAACTTTTGTGCGCGACCGCTACGTGGAAATTCTCGAGACTGAGCTGCGCGCTTGGGAAGAGGACGAACGGCAGTGGCCGGATAAACTCGACTGGGCATTGTTCCAGGAGTTTGTGCGCGTTGAGCACAGCTACCTGGCCATTGATCTGGACGACGAAACGGCGCTGGAAATCTCAGAAGTCGATGATGCGCTACTGCTCGATAGTGAGCAGGACTAGCCGTTAGCGTGCTAGTATTTAGGCAAGCCTAGTACTACGTGAGCCCAGTACTACGTAAGCCCAGTGTTTGCCTGCGCGTTTGGCTGGTAACAGCACGCTAGTGCACTGTGAAATGACACACTGTTAAATAGCGCACTTCGAAACCGGCTTAGGCCGGTTTCATCGTTTTTAACGCTGTGTCTTTAGACGCAGTGTCTTTAATCGTTTCGCGTTGGCTGTTTCGTTTAAGATCTCTCCTGCCTAGGAACGCTTGCATGCGACTGTTTGAAACCCGCCCCGGCGACGATGGCCTGCCTGGGCCTGAACGCGCCCTTGCTGTGCTAGCGCTGGTGACCGGTACCTTGATGGCGGTGGTCGATACCACCATGATCAACCTGGCGCTGCCCACTATTGCCGCCGACTTGAATGTGTCGGCATCCCGAGCGGTATGGATTACCAACCTGTTTCAGGTTGTTTGTGCGGCTTTTTTGCTCGTGTTTGCGGGCATTAGTGAATTGATCACACGTCGCAGGCTCTACTTGTTTGGGCTGGCCACCTTTGTTGCTGCCGCACTAGGGGCAGCACTATCACGCAATTTAGAAACGTTGCTGGTGTTTCGTGCCTTTCAGGGGCTAGGTGCTGCGGCCACACTATCGATTGGACCATCGCTCTATCGAGCCATTTTCCCCTCGCGACTATTGGGCAGTGCCCTTGGCTTAAGTGCCTTGGTGGTGGCCGGTGGCTATGCAGCAGGGCCCACGTTAAGCGGTGTGATCCTGTCCTTTGCCGACTGGCCCTGGCTGTTTGCACTAAATGTGCCGTTGGGTCTTTGCTCGTTATGGCTCGCCAAGCGTGCATTGCCCCGAGAAGAGCCACGCAAAGGCAGTTTTGATGTGGCTGGGGCGCTGCTCTCGATCGTTATGCTGGCCAGCTTCTTTATTGCCATGGACGCCGTGAGCCACGCCGCGCCGATTTGGCAAAGCGGCGGCTGGGTACTGTTGGCAGTATTGGCCTGTGCTGGGTTTATTGCGCGTCAGCGTCGTGCGCCGTATCCACTGTTGCCGCTTAGCGTGTTTGCCGAGCTGCGCTTTACACTGGCGGTATCGGCCTCTGGGCTTGCCTTTATAGGTCAGGGCCTTACGTTTGTAGCCCTGTCGTTTTTCTACCAGGAGCAGATGGGTTTTTCGCCACTGGAAACCGCTTGGCTGTTCACTCCTTGGCCACTGGCTATCATGTTCGTTGGCCCTGTAGCGGGGCGCTTAGCCGACCGTATTAATCCCAGTATTCTCTCCAGCGCGGGGCTTGGCCTACTTATCATTGGCCTGATTGCGCTGGCGCTGGTCGATGAGTCGACCGGCGTGGCGGGAAGTCTATGGCGCACTGCGCTATGCGGTATTGGTTTTGGCCTGTTCCAGCCACCCAACAATCGCGAAATGATGGGTAGTCTGCCACCGGAGCGCAGTTCCAACGTCTCTGGCGTCATGAGCACCACGCGTACCGTCGGGCAGTCGTTTGGCGTGGCCTTAGTCGGTGCTGCATTGGCGCTAGGCTGGCCGGTACAGGTAACGCTCTGGCTGGGGGCGGCGACCACGCTGCTGGCGCTCTTGGCAAGCGTGGCGCGTATGCCGCTGGCAAGGCGTGCGTTACACGCTCGACGGGCATCGTCTGCGGGCCAGTAAGCGCGTACAATAAAATGGTTTGTGATCTCTCAAGGATAACCTTATGACGCTGCAGACACAGATTGAGCAGAAGTTAACGGCACTTGCGCCGGACGTGCTGCAGGTTGAAAACGAAAGCCACATGCACAACGTGCCCGCGAACTCTGAAACCCACTTCAAAGTGACGCTAGTGAGTGACTCCTTCGACGGCATGATGCCGGTGAAGCGTCACCAGCAAATTTATGCGCTGTTGGCCGATGAGCTTTCCGGACCGGTGCACGCCTTAGCGCTGCATCTTTATACCCCCAGCGAGTGGCAGGCACGCGGCGGTGAACGCCCGAACTCACCCAACTGTCGCGGCGGCGGGAAGTGAATCAAGAAGTTACTCGGCGCCACTACCTGGACGCCATGGGTATTACCGCCTGGGCCGCGAAGTACCAGTTGCCTAATGCGCTGCCCACCGAGGCCTGCGAGTGGGAGGATTCGACGCCTGCCCCTACGCCACCTCGGGAGCGGCTACAGGCATTGCTGGACGACGCCCCTGCGCCCAAGCGGCAAACGTCCAAACCTCAACCGTCCGAACTTCAATCTTCCGACCCCCAGGCCTCAGGCGAAGCCATTGCCTCACCCTCGGCGGTGCGGGCACTGCTGGGTCAAGACCGTGCGGACAAGCCGGGCCAAAATAAGCCGGCGATTGCCAACCCGGAGACGGCGACTTCCAGCGCGGAAACCGTGCCAGCCAAACCGCTTAAGTTCGCGCTCTCCTGCGTTTGTCTTGAGGGCCGCTGGATGGTGCTGCAGGCGGGGGAAATGAGTCCGCTTGAGCAGCAGCTACTGGTTAACCTGTTGCAGGCCGCGGGCATTCAGCGTGGAGCGTTGCCGGAAGTGAGCCACTTCACCTGGCCGCAAATGGCCAACGCCTTTGCGGTGGAGGATCCCCTGGACGAAGCCCGCGAGGGCTTGGCGGCGTTTATCGCCGGAAGCGCGAGCCGACAGGGGTGGCGGTTAGAGCGATTACTCTGGTGGGGTGAGTTGGAAGCCGAGCCTGATACCGAATCTGGAGCTGAACAAGCGCCGCTGGAGCGCATACTGAACGTGGCTGAAGGTCACAGCCAAACGCTTTCGCTGCCCTTATGGCAGGGCCCCTCACTTGGGGCGCTCCTCGACGGTAGCCATAGTAAGCGCGACCTCTGGCCAGCGCTGCAGGCGTTAGGCCAGCAGTGGGAAGCCGATAAGGCGACTGGCGCTCAGGCAGTGGGCACTCAGTTAGAAAGTGCTCAGCAGGCAACGGATGATCACTGAACTCAACGTTGAGCACCTAGCCCTACTGATTGCGCTTGAGCACCGGGCGCAGAGCGGTACTTCTGAGACGCAAATGCTGGCAGCGTTGGGCAGCCAGGATACCTGTGTACTGGGCTGGTGGCAGGATGAGCAGTTGTTAGGGTACGCCATTGTGGCGCGACTGCCGTTTGAGGCGGAACTACAAGCCATTGGGGTACACCCAGAGCAGTGGCGCAGTGGAGCAGGTCGGGCGTTGATGGAGGTCGTGCTGTCCACCGCACGCGGCTGGCTGAGCGAGCGGCTGCTGCTAGAGGTGCGGGTGAGTAATCTTAGCGCTATCCGGCTCTACCAGCGCTGCGGGTTTAGCGAAGACGGACGGCGCAAAGGCTACTACCCACCGCTATCGTCGCAAGCCGCCGCCGGGCGTGAGGATGCGCTGCTGATGTCCCTGGTGCTTTAGGGCAGCAGCGCACTTATCCTGAGCCTAAGGCGTGCTGGAGGTTTCGAGGCTGTCGAACTTGCTGAGTAGGCTGTTAAGGCGACGCTCCCACTCTTCGCGCTCCTCTTTCAGCTTGGCGTTTTCGCCGCGCAGCTCTTCATTTTCCAGTTTCATCATCTCCAGTGCATCAACCGTGTCGGTGACTTTCTGCTCAAGTTGATTAAATAGCTCCAGACTCATGTATCTCTCCCTAGCGTAAAAACGAAAACCCAAAATAGGTCATAAAAAGGCACCCAAATAAACAAGCACAAAGCTTGTCAGTAGGGACGAATGAGGCGAGCGTAACGCCACCGCCGCGTGGCGGCAAGCGCTGTTTACGGTGCTTGACGTTGATAGAGCCGCGCAGTGCTTTCGCCCGCCTGGGTTTCGCGGTGCAATAGCCAGTTGGCGGGCACCTTGGGAGCCAGCGATGTCTCGGTTTCCAGGTAAATCATTGCCTCGTTATCCAGCCAGCCACTAGTTTCCAATGTCGAACAGCAGGGCGCGGCCAGTTGCTGATGGAAAGGCGGGTCAAGAAAGACCAGCGTATAGGGCTTGGCTGGGCGCGTCAGATAAGTCTGAACATCGTTAACATGCACCGCGCTTGCGGTAATATTGAGCGATGCCAGATTGGTCGACAGCTGCGCCGCTACCCGCGGGTCGCGCTCGACAAAATCGACCCAGGAGGCGCCGCGAGACACCGCTTCAATGCCTAGCGCACCGGTACCTGCGAACAGGTCGAGTACCTGCTGGCCGTAAAGCTGTTGGCCGAGCCAATTGAACAGCGTTTCACGCACGCGGTCTGGGGTTGGACGCAAGCCTGGGCTATCCAGCACCGGCAACTGACGGCGGCGGAACTCACCGCCGATGATGCGTAACTTACCAAGTTGTTGACCACCCCGCTGAGCAGGTGTGCGGCGGGATGTAGAGGATCGAGGGGGGCGTTGTCGTGTCATAAAGCGGATTGTAGCGGGCTGTTTATCCAAAGTCTTGGGTTACGGTGTTAGCATAACCTTAATGTCCACTATTTATGTCGGGTAACACTCATGTTTGGTTTTTTTAAACGCAAGAATAAGCAAGATCCGCAACAGGCGCCTCAAGACAAGCAGGCGCAGGAGGAGCAGTTAAAGGAGCAGCCTCAAGAGCAAGCCGATGAGATGGACATTGCAACGCCCGAGACTTCCACTGACGTTGTTGAAGAGACCTCAGAAGCGCCGGAAACTTTGCCAGAGCCAGAGCCAGAGCCAGAGCCAGAGCCAGAGCCAGAGCCAGAGCCAGAGCCAGAGCCAGAGCCAGAGCCAGAGCCAGAGCCAGAGCCAGAGCCAGAGCCAGAGCCAGAGCCAGAGCTGACGCCCGCGCCCGCCT
This sequence comes from Vreelandella sp. 2A-K22, assembly GCF_054065485.1. Lineage (NCBI taxonomy): Bacteria > Pseudomonadati > Pseudomonadota > Gammaproteobacteria > Oceanospirillales > Halomonadaceae > Vreelandella > Vreelandella sp. 2A-K22. The sequence goes on from NZ_JBSUGC010000013.1 coordinate 56,868, forward strand.
TGCAAGAGAAACCGGTGGCTGACAAAAGCGACCAGAAAGGCTGGTTTGCGCGTATCAAGTCAGGCCTGGGGAAAACCCGTGCCAACTTAACTGATGGCATCGCCGATCTGTTTTTAGGTAAAAAACAGATCGATGACGAACTGCTGGAAGATCTGGAAACGCAGCTGTTAATGGCCGACGTGGGCATTGATGCGACGACCGAGATTATTGGTCGCCTGGAAGCGCGGGTCTCGCGCAAAGAGTTGAACAACCCAGAAGCCCTCTACCATGGCCTGCAAGAAGAGTTGTCCGCCATGCTGGCGCCGGTCGCCAAGCCGCTTGTGCTGGAGAAAGCAGGCAAGGGGCCGTTTGTTATTTTAGTGGTGGGTGTTAATGGCGTGGGTAAAACCACCACCATCGGTAAGCTCACCCAGCGTTTTCAGCGCGAAGGCAAAAGCGTTATGTTGGCGGCCGGTGACACTTTCCGTGCCGCCGCTGTCGAACAGCTCAAAGTCTGGGGCGAGCGCAACAAGGTGCCAGTAATCGCCCAACACACCGGCGCGGATAGCGCCTCGGTGATTTACGATGCGGTAGCGGCCGCTACTGCGCGAGGTGTTGATGTACTCATCGCCGATACCGCCGGACGGCTACATAACAAAAGCCACCTGATGGAAGAGCTGAAAAAAGTCCACCGAGTGATGCAGAAGCTAGATGACACCGCGCCTCACGAAGTGATGCTGGTGCTGGATGCGGGTACCGGGCAAAACGCGATTTCCCAGGCCAGCACCTTTAACGACGCCGTGCCGGTCAGCGGGATCACGCTAACCAAACTGGACGGCACCGCCAAAGGCGGGATTATTTTCGCGCTGGCTAAACAGCTGGAAACGCCGATTCGTTTTATTGGTGTGGGGGAGGGCATCGACGATCTGCGCCCCTTTGAGGCCAATGATTTTGTCCAAGCGCTATTTGACCGCCAAGGGGACGATGCCAGCGCATGATCGCCTTTGAGCATGTGGGAAAACGCTACGGTGGACGCTTTGAAGCGCTGGCACATCTTAACTTTCGGGTTGCCCGGGGCGAAATGGTGTTTCTTACCGGCCACTCCGGGGCGGGGAAAAGCTCGCTACTACGCTTAATCATGCGCCTTGAGAAACCTAGCCGTGGGCGCGTCGTCGTAGCGGGGCACGACATTGCCCAGCTGCATGCTAGCCAAGTGCCGTTCTATCGGCGCCAAATTGGCGTGGTTTTCCAGGATCATCAGCTGCTCTTTGATCGCAGCATTTTTCACAATGTTTCTCTACCGTTGGAGATTCAAGGGGTTGAACCTCGGGAAGCCGCCCGCCGTGTGCGTGCCGCGTTAGATAAAGTGGGGCTGCTGCATCGTGAAAAGGCGTTGCCCATAGAGCTCTCCGGCGGCGAGCAGCAGCGGGTCGGCATTGCCCGGGCGGTGGTTAATAAGCCCGCGCTACTGCTTGCCGATGAACCGACGGGCAATCTGGATCCCCAGCTTTCGGCGGATATCATGGCGCTATTTGAGGACTTTAATCGGATTGGTACCACCGTGATGATCGCCAGCCACGATTTGGCCCTAATTGCCCGACTGCGCCACCGCATCCTGCGCTTAAGCGACGGCAGGTTGGTAGCCGATGAGGGGGCGGTATGAGGTCATCCGCGACACCCAAGCGTCGTCAGGGAGCAGCATTAAAAACGCCGCGCAAAGCCGCTGTTAAACCAGCGGTTGAGAAAGCCCAAGCGCCACAGCGGGGCGCCAGGTCGCAGCAAACGCGCTTTTCCAGCCGCCTGCGGGCATGGGGGCGCCATCACCGCAGTATGGGGTGGGATAGCTTTCAGCGCTTGATACGCTATCCGCTGGGTAATCTTCTGACCATGCTGGCGATCGCTATTGCACTGGTACTGCCTGCGGCGCTGTGGCTAACCCTGGATAGTGCCCGTCTGCTGGATGCAGAGCTTGATGAGAGCGCCACCCTAACGGTCTACCTGGAGTTGAGTGCTGATGATGCCCAGTCGCTGCGTATCGAGGAGGCGGTCAACGCGGAACCGGACGTGCTCGAAACCCAGCTGATCAGCGCCGAGCAGGGTATGGCGGAGTTCCAGCAGTCGCTGGGGCTCGATGATGCCTTGGCAGGGCTGGAGAGTAACCCGCTGCCTATCAGTATGGTGGTACGCCCAGAAAGCGTTGATCCAGTTGCCATGCAGCAGTTGGCCGCCCGTCTTGAAGCGCTCGCTGGGGTGGATGAGGTGCGTCTTGACCTGGCCTGGGTAGAGCGGCTGAGAAACCTAGCCGAGCTAGGTCGCCGTGTAGCGCTGGCGCTAGGGGTGCTGTTTGGTTTAGGCGTGCTGCTGGTGGTCGGTAATACCATTCGTCTCTCGGTGGAGAGTCGTCGCCGGGAAATTGAAGTCGTGATGCTCATTGGCGCCACGCATGCCTTTGTGCGACGGCCTTTCCTGTACAGCGGTGCTTGGTACGGCTTAGGCGGGGGGCTGTTGGCACTAGGTTTGTTAGGTCTGGGCAATCACTGGCTTTCCCTGCCGGTATCCGCTCTGGCGGCAAGTTACGGGGCGAGTTTTTCTTTACCCCAACTCGACGTGACAGGCTCTACAATTCTGCTATCTTGCAGTACACTACTAGGTTGGTTGGGTGCCTGGTTGGCGGTGACTCGTCACCTTTCGAGTATTCGGCCAAGATAATTGATGAATTCTAAGCAGCTAATGCGATACTGCTGGTAATGCTTAACCTGCGAACTTTATGCTTGCGTTAAGGTCTCAATATCGCAGACATTCGTATGACTGAATGTGTATGACTGAATTAGTATCACGGTTTTGTAATAGGTTATTGATAACGTGCTACGTCAACCACGATGGGTTACAGGGGAGACCACCTGCACATGAGCACTAGTCTTCTACCGGTGGGGCAGCTTTCGCCCGGCGGCGATCTGGGCGGTTACATCCGCGCAGTCAATGGAATTTCGGTATTAACGGCCGATGAAGAGCGTGAGCTCGCTTATCGCCTCTATGATGAAGGCGATCTGGAAGCCGCTCGTCGTTTGGTACTGTCGCATTTGCGCTTTGTGGTGCATATCGCGCGTAGCTATTCGGGCTATGGGTTGCCCCAAGCGGATTTGATTCAAGAAGGTAACGTTGGCTTGATGAAAGCCGTCAAGCGCTTCGATCCGAACCAGGGCGTTCGTCTGGTTTCGTTTGCCGTGCACTGGATTAAAGCAGAAATTCACGAATTTGTGCTGCGCAACTGGCGGATCGTTAAGATTGCCACGACCAAAGCCCAGCGCAAGCTGTTCTTTAACCTGCGCGGTGCGAAGAAGCGTTTGGCGTGGTTGAACAACGACGAAGTGGACGCCATCGCCAAAGATCTCGACGTTAAGCCCGAGATCGTGCGCGATATGGAAGGGCGCTTGTCGTCTTACGATGCAGGCTATGATGCTCCGGCAGGCGATGATGAAGAGAGCACCTATCAAGCGCCGGTGCACTTCCTGGATGATTCCGCTTCCGACCCTGCCACGCAGTTGGAAGATAGCAACTTCGAGGAAGACTCGACGCGCCGTTTGCAGCTTGCCCTCGAAGGGCTTGATGAGCGCTCGCGGGATATTCTCCAGCGCCGCTGGTTAGCCGATAGCAAAGAGACGCTGCATGATCTGGCCGACGTCTACGGCGTCAGCGCGGAGCGTATTCGCCAGCTCGAAAAAAATGCCATGAAAAAGCTGCGTCAGAAAATGGGTGAGGAAATGGTCGCCTAAGACCACGCTGAATGCACAATTTGTGGCTTTTCAGCATTAAAAAAACCGGCTCCCGTTAAAGGAGCCGGCTTTTTGTGCAGCCAGCACGCGAGCCTAAGCAGGCTGTGCCGTGGCGCGCAGTAAGTGGGCCGACAGCAGCGACCACTGATCTTCCCAATGTTCGGTGGGCAAGCGCTTAAAGTCGCTGCGCACATACTGTGAAATTCGCCCCTCCGCCTGGGCCGCTAACAAATTGGCAGCGGCAGAGGCCGGAATCGTGGGGCGTAGGCCTTCACGCAGTTCGGCTTCGCGCAGAATCTGCTTAAGCTGCATTTCCAGGCGTTCAAACAGCTGGTTGACCCGCTGGCGTAGCCGTGCGGTTTCGCCGGTGAGTACGTCGCCGCCCATCACTCGTGCCAGGCCAGGATTTTTCTCAGCAAAGCCCAGCAGCAGCGCGAGTATGGTGCCGCAGCGGGAGGTAGCGTCGGGAACGTCTTCTAAAATACGCGTGATGCGGGCAAAAATACTCTCTTCGATAAAGTCAATCAGCCCCTCAAACATACGCGCTTTGCTGGGAAAGTGGCGGTAGAGCGCCGCTTCTGAAACGCCTACCTGGCGGGCGAGGGCGGCTGTGGTAATGCGCTTGCCGCTATCTTCCTCGAGCATCAATGCCAGGGCTTGGAGAATTTGCTCGCGGCGGCGAGGTTTTTGATCTTCGCTCATAATGTGACCTCCGTCGCGGTTAGCTCGCGTCCTTGATTTGAGTACCTACCCCAGCATTGGTGAAAATTTCCAGTAACACCGCGTGGGGGACACGGCCATCAATAATGTGCGAGCTGTTCACGCCGCCCTTCACTGCATCCAGCGCGCAGCGGATTTTGGGCAGCATGCCGCCATAAATCGTGCCATCGGCGATCAGGTCATCCACCTGAGCGGTGCTTAAACCGGTGAGCACTTCACCTTCGGTGTTCATTAACCCGGCGACATTGGTGAGTAGCATCAGCTTTTCTGCATTGAGCGCTTCGGCGATCTTTCCCGCTACCAGGTCAGCGTTGATATTGTAGCTGTGGCCTGCGGCGTCGACGCCAATCGGTGCAATCACCGGAATAAAATCACGCGCTGCCAGCATCTCGATAAGCTCGGTTGAGATCGACTCCACTTCGCCCACATGGCCAATATCGATGATCTCGGGCGCCGTCATTTCGGGACTTTGGTGCTCAACTTTGAGCTGGCGGGCACGAATTTGTGAGCCATCTTTACCGGTCAAGCCAATCGCTTTACCGCCGCTTTGATTGATCAGGTTGACGATGCTTTTGTTGACCAAGCCGCCCAGTACCATCTCGACCACGTCCATGGTTTGCGAGTCGGTAACGCGCATGCCGTTGACGAAGCGAGATTCAATGTTGAGCTTTTTGAGCAGGTCTCCGATCTGCGGCCCGCCGCCATGCACCACCACCGGGTTGATGCCGACTTCCTTCATTAACACGATATCGCGGGCAAAGGAGTCGATCAGGGTGCTTTCGGTCATGGCGTTACCGCCATATTTGACCACCACGGTTTTGCCGGAGAACTGCTGAATATACGGGAGGGCTTCGGAAAGCACCTCCACAACGACCTGGGGATCGCGACTGGCTGAACTCATGAGGTTGTCCCTTGCGAACGTTTATTATGCTGCTAACGTTTATGCTGATTGAGTGGTGAGGGTCGCGCTTTCTAGGTGGTCGCGATCCCTTCAGCGCCTAACTATTTGAAGAGCTATCTGTCTACTGGGGTAGCTCAATGTCTGGCGCGACGCGCCGAAGCGCGTCGTTAAAAACTGCTTTGATGCGTGCTAGCGCGGCCTCGTCTTTCCCTTCAAAGCGCATGACCAGTGCAGGCGTGGTGTTCGAGGGGCGGCACAGCCCCCAGCCATCCTGGTAGTCAACGCGAATGCCGTCCAAAGTTGTTTTTATACCTTCGCCGAAGTCGCCCTCGCGAGCAAGCTTATCCACCAGAGAAAATTTGTTATCGTCGGTAACCGCTATATTAATTTCCGGTGTGGCAACGTCTTGAGGGAAGTTGGCAAAAAAAGTATCGGCGTCGTCGGCTTGATTGGCGAGAATCTCTACCAGCCGAGCGGCGGCGTAGAGGCCATCGTCAAAACCATACCAGCGCTCTTGGAAAAAAATATGCCCACTCATCTCGCCACCAAGCTGAGCGCCGGTTTCCTGCATACGCGCCTTGATCATCGAGTGCCCGGTACGCCACATTTCCGGTTCGCCGCCGGCCTCGCTGATCACTTTGACCAGGTTGCCGGTGCACTTAATATCGAAAATAACCTTGGCCCCAGGTTGGCGCGCGAGCATATCGGTGGCAAACACCATCAGCAGGTGGTCGGGATAAATCAGCTTGCCAGTGGGTGTGACAACGCCCAGACGGTCGCCATCACCATCGAAAGCAAGGCCAATGTCGGCCCCGGTTTCGTGCACTTTGCGGATCAGATCCTGGACATTTTCCGGCTTGCCCGGATCAGGGTGGTGATTGGGGAAATGGCCGTCAATTTCCGCAAACAGCGGGATGGTCTCAATACCTAACCGTGCCAGCAGCTGCGGACCGAGTTCCCCGGCAACGCCGTTGCCGCAGTCGACCACGGCTTTTATCGGTCGGTTGATCTTAACGTCGCCTAGAATGCGCGTTAAATAGCGTTCACGAACATCCTGCTGGGTGATACTGCCTTGAGCATTGTCTAAGCTACTGTCTAGGTTGCCGGACTGGATACGTTCAAACAGGGCTGTAATCGCATCACCAGAGAGCGTTTCGCCGCTCAGCACAATTTTAAAGCCGTTATAGTCAGGCGGATTGTGGCTACCGGTGACCATTACGCCTGAGTGGGTGCCTTCCAGTATGTGAGTGGCGAAGTAGAGCACCGGGGTGGGCACCATGCCGATATCGATCACATCGCGCCCTGCGGCGTTCAGGCCACGCATCAGCGCTGCTTGCAGCCGAGCGCCTGAAAGGCGACCGTCGCGGGCGACTACCACGCTGGATTCGCCCCGCGCGGCGGCCTCAGAGCCGACAGCACGCCCGATCATTTCTACCGTCTCTTCAGTGAGTGTGTCGTCAACGATACCGCGAATATCGTAGGCGCGAAAAATCGAAGCGGGTACAGACTGTGCGTTCATAGGGCTTCCCAGCTAAATAGACGTTTCCTTAAAAGGGTTCCTAAACAGGCGCGACCACTCGTTACTGACTGCCCGTACTGCCAAACCCGGCGCCGCCCCTTGAGGAGTCTTCAAACGCGTCCACCAAGGAGAGTTCGGCCTGTACCACAGGCACAAGCACGTACTGTGCCAGCCGATCGAAGGGGGTTAGCGTAAACGAGCTCTGACCACGGTTCCAGACCGAAATCATTAGTTCGCCCTGGTAATCTGAGTCGATTAAACCCACTAAATTGCCTAGCACGATGCCATGTTTATGCCCCAAACCGGAGCGCGGTAGGATCATGCCTGCCAAACCCGGATCTTCAATATAGATGGCAATGCCGGTGCGTACGAGCTGGCAATCGCCGGGCGCTAATATTAACGGCTCATCCAGCAGGGCGCGCAGATCCATTCCCGCCGAGCCAGCTGTCGCGTAGGCAGGGAGGTAGTCGTGCAAACGCTCATCTAATACTTTGCACTGCAGGCGGGGGCGGGCACTCATGGGGATTCTCCAGATGTTTTCGTAGCGGCTGTTGTGGGTAGTAGGGCGAGCGCTTGACGGATGATGGTGGTGGCCAGCTGTGTCTTCGGCTGTGCAGCTTCTGAGCGGCTCTCGACGCCTTGAGGGGTGCGCCAGAGTATCCAGGCGGCGTTCTGGTCGCTGCCAAAGCCCAGGCCAGCCTGGGAGACGTCGTTGGCGACGATCATATCCAGCCCTTTGCGCTGTAATTTATCCCGTGCGTAACGCTCAATCTCCTGGGTTTCGGCGGCAAAGCCGATCACCAGCGGGCGCTGTTTGGCGGGCAGTGCCGCGACGCCGGCGATGATATCGGGATTTTTAACCAGGGTCAGGGTGAGTGTGTCGCTATCATCCTGCTTTTTGAGCTTATGCTCGGCAGGGGCTGCCGCGCGATAGTCGGCGACAGCCGCGCAGCCGATAAACAGCGCCGCTTGAGGCGCTAGCCGCTGAGCTTCAGCGTGCATCTGCTCGGCTGACTCAACGTCAATTCGCGTCACGCCCTGGGGAGTGGGTAGGTCAACCGGCCCACTGATCAGCGTCACCTTGGCCCCTTCAGCTACCGCGGCTGCGGCCAGGGAAAAGCCCATTTTCCCCGAGCTGTGATTGGAGATGTAGCGCACGGGATCCAGTGGCTCACGGGTAGGGCCAGCGGTGATCACAATATGGGGTGCATGTGAGTGAGGCGCTGTGGTGATAGGGGCAGCAAACAGCGCCGTAACCGCGCTAAAAATCTCTTCAGGCTCGCTCATGCGGCCTGGCCCCACATCGCCACAGGCCTGGTCACCGGCGGCGGGGCCTATGAGCTGCCAACCGTCATGCTCAAGCTGCGCTACGTTACGCTGGGTGGCGGGGTGGCGCCACATAGCCTGGTTCATCGCCGGGGCAATCAGTTTGGGCGCTTCTGAGGCCAGGCAGAGCGTAGTGAGCAGGTCGTCGGCCATACCGTGCACCAAACGAGCGATAAGGTCGGCAGTCGCCGGAGCGATCAGCACTATATCCGCCCAGCGGGCCAGCTCAATATGGCCCATGCCCGCCTCGGCTTCGGGGTCGAGTAAAGAGGTGCGCACAGGCTCGCCGGAGAGCGCCTGCAGCGTGAGCGGGGTAATAAAGGCCTGGGCCCCGTCGGTCATCACCACGCGCACCTCGCAGCCCACCTGCTTGAGCAGGCGCACAAGCAACGCGCTTTTGTAGGCAGCGATACCCGCACTAACGCCGAGCAGTACGCGTTTGCCGGCGAGCGTCGACGCGCTTGTCGAGTTAACAGCAGAGGCCATGGTCAGTGATCCATATCCGCGTTCGTAAGGAGGCTTACCATACCATTGGCACCAACAATTTGGCATATTGAGCACAAACAAGGTTAAGCTAGGTTTAATGAGGCTTATGGCTGTAAAGCTATGCGTGTTGAGGCTGGCTTCGATCGACAAAGATGGGCAGCGCGGGTGAGGTGCGATGGGAATTAATCACTGGCCGGAAGGTGAGCGGCCCCGGGAAAAGCTATTAAATACTGGCGCCCAGGCGCTCTCAGATGCCGAGTTGCTGGCAATTTTTTTGCGTGTTGGCGTACAGGGTCGTTCGGCGGTCGATTTAGCGCGGGATTTACTCAGCAGTTTCGGTGGTTTGCGCCAACTGCTAGAGGCCGATCAGGAAAGCTTCTGTGCTGCCCGTGGGTTAGGTAGCGCCAAGTACGCTCAGCTCCAGGCGACGCTTGAGCTGTCGCGGCGCCATTTAGCCAGCCAGTTGGCGCGGGGCAATGCGCTGACATCACCTGCCTTGGTGCGCCACTACCTGAGTTCGCAGCTACGCCATTTAGGGCATGAGGAGTTTGCGGTGCTTTTTTTGGATACTCAGCACCGAATTATTCGCTATGAATCGCTGTTTCGCGGTACCCTAGACAGCGCATCCGTTTACCCCCGCGAAGTTGCCAAGCGCGCATTAGAGCTGAGCGCTGGCGCCGTTATCCTGGCGCATAACCACCCTTCTGGTGTGGCAGAGCCAAGCGATGCTGATCGACGTATCACGGAACGCCTCAAAGAGGCGCTGGTACTTTTTGACGTGCGCGTGCTGGATCATTTCGTGGTGGGGGATGGAGAAGTGATCTCTTTTGCCGAGCGCGGCTGGCTATAAGCAGTATAAGAATGCACTGTTCTATGCCGTTTTGATTAAGTAAAATGAGCAAAAAAGTGCTTTTCCAGCCTTTTTTGTGGGTTTTGCTTGCTGTAAGTCGGGTGCTCTGGTATAAAGTGCCACCTTTAAACTTGGGTTGAATAACGGATTTGGATAAAGCTTGGCGGTTAACGGCGTCGACACCTTCCCTGCTCCGGTTTGCCCGACAGTTTTGAACACTCAGGTTATTATATCCTGGCCAAGCAGTTGGAGGCTCTAATGTCCAAAGTATGTCAGGTTACCGGCAAGCGTCCGGTAACTGGAAATAACGTTTCACACTCCCAGCGTAAGACACGTCGTCGTTTCTTGCCGAACCTGCACACCCATCGTTTTTGGGTTGAGTCTGAGAACCGCTTCGTCAAGCTGCGCGTTTCCACTAAAGGAATGCGCATCATCGACAAGAAAGGTATCGACACAGTTTTGGTTGCTATTCGTAAGCGTGGCGACGCTATCTAAGCCAGCTTTATTATACAAAGCCCTTTGGGCCAGGTATTTTGGGCCAAGCATTTTGGGAGAGTTAAACCATGCGCGATAAAATCAAGTTGGTGTCCAGTGCCGGTACAGGCCACTTCTACACCACTGATAAGAACAAGCGGAACACTCCGGATAAATTCGAATTCAAGAAATTCGACCCGGTCATCCGTAAGCACGTGATCTACAAGGAAGCGAAGATCAAGTAATCGCTTTTGCGATGTTGATCGGCTTCCACTGCAGGCGAGCGCCTGTTCAAAAACCCGGCCTCAAGCCGGGTTTTTGCATGCATGTCTTTCGTGTGTCGCATGCTTCGCTAAACCACCTTCATTAGGCTGTCACTACAGGCAGGTACGATGTCTAAATATGCCCGAACTTCCTGAAGTTGAAACCACCCGACGCGGGATTGCTCCCTATATTGAAGGCCAGGAAGTCACCGAAGTGCTGGTGCGTCAGCCGCGGCTGCGTGTGCCTGTGCCCGATGATCTGGCCGAGCGGTTGGTAGGTGCGCGCATTGGGGGGTTGATGCGGCGGGCAAAATACCTGCAGATTCCTATCCAGGCTGGCGGCGCGCTTGAAGGTGACGCTAGCGCGACGCTGCTCTGGCACTTGGGTATGTCGGGCAGTCTGCGGATTGCCCGGGTGGGGGATTTGCCTAAAAAGCATGACCACGTGGATGTGGTGACTGCCAGCGGCTATGTGCTGCGCTATCACGATCCCCGTCGGTTTGGCTTTGTGGATTGGCAGGCCGCAGACGCAGCGCAGGATAAACGGCTTGCTCACTTGGGCCCTGAGCCGCTGTCTGATGCGTTTAACGGCAAATGGCTCTACACGCTCTCGCGTAACAAGCGCGTGGCAGTAAAACCGTTTCTGATGGATAACCAGGTGGTTGTTGGTGCCGGGAATATCTACGCGGCAGAGGCGCTCTTTATGGCCGGCATTGATCCCCGCCGTGCGGCGGGAAGAGTTTCCCGTGCTCGCTATGACGCCTTGGCCCTGGCCGTGAAAGAAGTGCTGGCGGCGGCAATTACCCAAGGTGGCACCACGCTGCGGGACTTTGTCAGTGGCCAGGGTGAGCCCGGCTACTTTGCCCAACGCCTTAATGTTTATGGCCGCCACGGCCAGCCCTGTTTGCGCTGTGGCGCTGAGCTTCGGCGCATTACGCTTGGCCAGCGTGCTAGTGTGTTCTGCCCCGGCTGCCAGCGCTAATGGCTACCTATCAGTGCTACTGTTTTATTTAAGTATTGCTTTGCCTCATCTTTTGCCTTGCCTCCGTTTTTAAGCCCAGGTTTTAAGACACAGGTTTTTAAGGCAAGGTTTTAAAGACAAAATTTTTGGAGATTGCTGTGACCCAACGCCTGCGCCTGAATAAAAATGCCGACCGCCGTCTTAAAGCGGGCCATCTTTGGATCTACTCCAATGAGGTGGATATCAAAGAGACGCCGCTGAAAAACTTTGCGGCAGGCGAAACCGCACTGGTAGAAGCCTCCAATGGCAAAGTAATGGCCGTCGCGTATGTAAACCCTCATTCGTTAATTGCTGCCCGGATAATGTCTCGTGACCCCGAGATGCGCTTGGATCGTTCGCTGTTTGTACACCGCTTTAATCAAGCGTTGGCACTGCGTCAGCGCCTTTATGCGCAGCCGTTCTACCGCTTGATCCACGGCGAAGGCGACCTGTTGCCAGGTTTGGTGATCGATCGTTTTGGTGATGTCCTCGTCGTGCAACTCAATACCGCGGGTATGCAGGCGCTGGCGGATGAGATTGTCGATGCGCTGGAAAAAGTCGTCAAACCGGAGGTGATCGTCTTCCGTAACGATACTGGCGGCCGTCGTCAGGAAGGTCTTGAGGCCCACGTTGACGTCATCAAAGGCACGCTGCCTGACGAAGTGGTGCTCGAAGAGAACGGCGCTCGCTTTGTGGTGCCGGTGCTGAACGGTCAGAAGACCGGCTGGTTCTTTGATCACCGGGTTAATCGCGAGTGGATCAATCGCAATGTGGAAGGTAAGCGCGTGCTGGACGTATTCAGCTACGTAGGCGGTTGGGGCGTGCAGGCGGCTGTTCATGGCGCGAAAGAGGTGATGTGCCTGGACTCTTCAGGCCCGGCGCTGGCTCAAGTGGCGCGCAACGCCGAGCTGAATGGCGTGCAGGAGAAGGTAGCGGTTAGTGAGGGAGATGCATTTGAAGCGTTAGCAGCGTTGAAGGCAGAGGGCGAGGAGTTTGACGTGGTCATTCTTGACCCGCCAGCGTTTATCAAAAAGCGCAAGGACATTCCCAACGGTGAGCGTGCCTACGCCCGCTTGAACCGCGAGGCCATGCGCCTGCTGGGTCGCGATGGTCTGCTGTTGTCTGCGTCCTGCTCCATGCACCTGGCGCCCGAGCGGCTAATGGACGTAGTGCGTGGTGCGGTTCGCCACCAGGATCGTCACGGGCAGGTGATTTTCCAAGGCCACCAAGGGCCTGATCACCCGGTGCATCCGGCTATCCCTGAAACGTCTTACCTGAAGGCGCTGGGTGTGCGTGTGTTCCGCGACTAGTTCAGGTAGCTAGAGTTCAGAGAAGTCAGCGTGTAGGGGAGTAAAAGGTACACAGGAGTTAGCCGATGGAGTGGGCGCTGCCCGATCCTTTTGTGATCGATATCCGCGTGGCCGATGAGGCGATCGATGCTTATCAGCACGTCAACAACAGTGAATACCTGCGCTGGGTTGAGCAGATTAGCTGGGCTCACTCGGTCGCGCTCGGCCTCTCTCTTGAGCGTTACCGAGAGCTTGATCGGGCCATGGTGGTTCACCGCCACGAGCTGGATTACCTGGCGCCTGCCTTTGCAGGTGATGAGCTACAGCTGGCTACCTGGATTGTCGATTGTGACGAGCGCTTTAGTTTGACCCGCCGTTTTCAGCTGGTGCGAGTCAAAGACGCTAAAACGTTGCTTTACGCCCGTACACGCTTTGCCTGCGTGGCGCTTTCAACAGGGCGGCCCAAGCGCCTGCCCGAGGAGTATCGGCGTATCTACGGCGGCGCAGTTATTGTGGAGTGACGTAGAACGAAGTGGATTTTTTCGTGCAGAACCGGCAATCGCTAGATTTTTCTCCTAAAAAACGCCTTACCCGGCGTTTTTTTTGTTTTGCGTTCCTGGGGTGGTGGTCAACGTTAGCTGTGCTGTAATTTGCTTAGCAACATGACTGACCTTTAAAAGCACAGGAAAAATCCAATGAAAATTGCTGTCCCCAAAGAGATCAAAAATCACGAGTATCGCGTGGCCTTAACCCCTACCGGCGCACGGGAATTAGCCGGGCGCGGCCATCAGGTGAGCATTCAGGCCGGAGCCGGTGAAGGTGCAGGCTTTAGCGATGCTGATTTCCAAGCCGCCGGTGCGCACATAGAAGCAGATGTGGACACTTTGTGGCGCAACGCTGAGTTAATCCTCAAGGTGAAAGAGCCGCAGCCGGACGAGGTAGCGCGACTCGCCCCACAGCATACACTGTTCACCTATCTGCACCTGGCCGCCGAAGAGCCCCTTACCCGTGGGCTGATGGAGAGCGGTGCCACCTGTATCGCCTACGAAACCATTACCGATGCCCGCGGTGGCCTACCGCTGCTGGCGCCTATGAGCACCGTAGCGGGACGAATGGCGGTGCAGGCTGGGGCCCATAGCCTGGAGAAGGCCCAGGGCGGTGCGGGCGTGCTGCTGCCCGGTGTGCCGGGTGTGGCGCCAGGTAAGGTAACCGTGATTGGGGGTGGCGTGGTAGGCGAAAACGCTGCGCGCATGGCGTTAGGGTTAGGCGCGGAAGTTACCATTCTGGATAAGTCGTTAGCGCGGCTTGAAGTGCTGGATGACCGTTACCAGGGGCGCATTAAAACCGTTTACTCCACCGCAGACGCGCTGGAAACGGCCACCCGTGAGTCTGACATGATCATTGGCGCGGTGCTGGTGCCCGGCGCCGCTGCGCCAAAACTAATCACTCGCAGTATGCTGGCTGATATGAAGCCTGGCAGTGTACTGGTCGATGTTGCCATCGATCAGGGCGGCTGTTTTGAAACCAGCAAGCCCACCACCCATGCCGAACCGACCTATATCGTCGATGGGGTGGTTCACTACTGTGTGGCCAATATGCCCGGCGCGGTAGCACGTACGTCCACCCAGGGGCTGACCAACGCCACGCTGCCCTTTGTACTCGCCCTGGCAGATAAGGGCTGGCAGCAGGCGCTGCATGACGACCCACACTTTCTCCCGGGCCTTAACGTGCACGCGGGGCAAGTCACCTACCAGGCCGTAGCGGATGCCTTTGGGCTGGAAAGTATCGACCCTGCGAGCGTTGTTGGCAGCTAAACTGTTGAAAGCTAGCTGTCGGCGGCTAATTAATGAGTCGCATCCGGGGCTGGCGTTAGTTCAGTAGTGGGGCGGAAGTTCATCCTCGGGGCGCTGGCCGCCCTGGGGTTCGCTTGCCTGGAGTGCCTGGTGCTGCTCACGCAGGCGTTCGCGCATTAGGCCGCTGAGTTGCTCCAGTTTCTCCAGGCGGCGTTCCTGTTGTACCACCGCTTGATCCAGGGTATCCAGCCAGTGCTCTTGATGGGCTATGCGACTCTCTAAAGATTCAAGACGTTGAGCCAGGTCAACAGGCGATAATTCATGTGTCATGATAACATTGCAGCCTTATGTAGTAGTATGCCGGTGCTATTGGGAATGGGCCTGATAGTGCGGGTATTGTCCTTCGTCTGTTACCCATACAACAAGAGAGCTTTTTTTTTCTATGAACCCAAAAGTTGTGTTTCGCTGTTTCTTAATCAGTGTATTACTTGCCGCCCCCACGCCACTTTTGCTGGCGGGGATTGTTCATTTAACCGATAGTGCCCTCGCCGAGCTGTGGATGGCCGAGTTGGCAATCAGTGGAGTTAGCGGTGTCTATATTGCCGTTGCGATAGGTAGTTTTATTGTTCTGTGTATTGGCACATTAGCGTCTGCCGCTTTTGCGCCCTCGATCGTGGTGGCGTCCGATGCTGTGGTTCGTCCCAAGCCAGCAACGCGCCAACCCCAAGCGGCTGCACCGTTGGACGATGATGAGGAGGAAGACATCATCGATCCTAACGATGGCCGCGAAGAGGGTGAAGTAAAGTGGTTCAATACCAACAAAGGCTACGGTTTTATTACCCGCGATAATGGCGAAGATGTGTTTGTACACTTCCGTGCCATTCGTGGTCGTGGCCCGCGTATGTTGGCAGAAGGCCAAATCGTGCGTTATCACGTGATTAAAAATGAGCGTGGTTTGCAGGCCGACGATGTCAGTATTATTGAGTGAGCCCAACGGCTAGTTAAATTGATCGTTGGATAGTAACGACCCCGCTTCGGCGGGGTCGTTTACGTTTAAAGCGCTCGATTAACGCCCTGAATCGGGCCACTCTATTGCCCCTTCTTTGCCACCGGGCAACACTTGCCAGAAGCGGTCAGGGTCATCACCGGGGTGCCAGCCGCCCAGTGAGCAACGTATTTCGGTTTGCAACGCTTCCGCGGCCTGTTGGGCACACTCTTGGTCGGTCATCCACGGCGTGTGGTTGCTATCAAACCATAGGCTGGCAAAGCCATCAGCGGCTTTGTCTACCAGCAATACCGGCACGCAGTCACCCTGGTATTGGCCGCGGGTTTGCCATTTACCTTTGCCTGCGGGGCTCAGCGGTGGCGCGATTAGTGCGCTTTTCAACCACTCATTGAGCGCATCAAGCGACACGCTGGCTAGGTAAATCTCTATATCGGGGTAACGCTCCATCATAGGTTTACCTCACCGGAGGAGAGTAGCGCTTGCAGCGTCGCTTCGTAAATCCGGCTTAAGTCGTCCAGATCGCTGGCGCGAACGCGCTCATTGACCTTGTGGATGGTGTCGTTGAGCGGGCCTAGCTCGACCACTTGAGCGCCAAGGGTGGCGATAAAGCGGCCATCCGAGGTGCCGCCGCTGGTAGAGAGCGCCGGGCGCTCGCCGGTCACCGCTTCAACGCCTTTAATGGCGGCGTCAACCAGCGCGCCTTCCGCGGTTAAAAACGGCTCGCCGTTGAGCGTCCAGTCTATCTGATATTCCAATCCATGCTGGTCGAGAATGGTTTCCGTGCGCGCTTTGAGCTCATCAGAGGTCACCTCGGTGGAGAAGCGAAAGTTAAACACCACTTCCACGTCGCCAGGGATCACGTTGGTCGCCCCGGTGCCTGCGCGCAGATTGGAAATCTGAAAGCTGGTGGCGGGAAAAAAGTCGTTGCCCGCGTCCCAGTGCTCGTTGACCAGCGCATCCAGCGCTGGCATGGCCTGGTGGATGGGATTGCGCGCTAAATGCGGATAGGCCACGTGACCCTGCACGCCTTTAATGTGCAGCGTGGCGCCCAGTGAGCCGCGACGACCGTTTTTGATCACATCGCCCAGGCGCGTGGTCGAGGATGGTTCGCCGACAATGCAGTAGTCGAGCCGTTCATTACGCTCGCGCAGGTGCTCGACCACCGCGCGGGTGCCGTCGACTGCCGGGCCCTCTTCATCGGAGGTGATCAGAAAAGCAATACGGCCATCGTGATTCGGGTGGTTGGCCACAAAGCGCTCAACGGCGGTCAGCATTGAGGCTAAGCTGCCTTTCATATCCGCCGCGCCACGTCCGCACAGCATGCCCTCATCATCAATGCAGGGCTCAAACGGTGGGTACTGCCAGTTGGTATAGGGGCCGCTGGGCACCACGTCGGTGTGGCCGGCAAAGGCCACCACCGGGCCGTGATGGCCGCGAACCGCCCAGAAATTCTTTACGTCGCCAAACGGTAGCCGCTCAATATGAAAACCGAGCGCTGCTAAGCGCTCGATCATGAGTTCCTGGCAGCCCTCGTCGTCCGGCGTTACCGAGGCCCGGCTGAGCAGCTCAAAGGCGAGCGTGAGCGTCGGCGACAGTCCTTCAGGTTCAGTTGTGGGCATGCAGCGCCTCGTTCAGGGCGATAGCACTTTTATTGGTCAAGCACTCAATGCGGCCATTCTGGGAGTTGCGGCGCCATAGCTGATCGTCTTGCCCGGCCAGCTCGCGGGCGGCAACGGTGTTCACTTCCTGGCCCTGATCATCCAGTAAGGTCACTTTGGAGCCAGCGGTGATATACAGCCCTGCTTCTACCGTGCAGCGGTCACCCAGGGGAATGCCGATGCCTGCGTTGGCGCCGATCAAGCAGCCTTCCCCGACCTTAATGACGATATTGCCACCGCCAGAGAGAGTGCCCATGGTGGAGCAGCCGCCGCCCAAGTCGGAGCCTTTGCCGACCATCACGCCGGCTGAGATGCGGCCTTCGATCATGCCGGGGCCTTCGGCGCCCGCATTGAAGTTGACAAAGCCTTCGTGCATGACGGTAGTGCCTTCGCCCAGGTAAGCACCCAGACGTACGCGGGCGGTGTCGGCAATGCGGATACCGGTAGGCACCACGTAGTCAGTCATTTTGGGGAATTTATCGACACAGTCGACGGACAGCGCGCGGCCCGCCATACGTGCCTTCAAGCGGCGCGTAGGCAGCTCTTCAATGTCGATGGCGCCTTCGTTGGTCCAGGCAATATTGCGCAGAAGGCCAAACATGCCGGTGAGATCGAGACCGTGAGGTTTGACCAAGCGGTGGGACAGCAGATGCAGCTTTAAATACACCTCTGGCGCGGTTTGTGGCGCTTCGTCGCTCTCCAGGAACATCGCGACCAGGGGGCGCTGGCTGACAGAGAGCGCTTCGGCAAGCTCTGCCTGGGCGGAGTGCCCCGCGGCTTCTAACGCTTTAGCCAGGCGTGTGCAGTCTTCGGGCAAAAAGCTGATGGCGGCGTTGCCTTGGGGGGCGTCCAGAGCTTGTTTGGCGGCTTCCACCAGGCTGGCGGGTGGGTTGAGCAGCGGCGCCGGGTAGTAGATTTCCAGCCAGTCGCCCTGGGTGTTTTGGGTGCCGATTCCAAGCGCAAAGCTCAGCATAAGAAGGTGTCCTGTAGTGATAAATAGTGAAGAAAAGCAGGCAAAGCCAAGGTGCCTAGTTGCTTAAGTGCTTAGTTTCTCAAGTATCTAGTTGCTGAAGCACTTAGCCACTTGAGTACTTAGCCGAGCTTGTCGTAATCGCCCTCGCGGTAGCCGACTAAGATAGTGGAGTCGTCTACTTCGAGCAGCGGCCGCTTCAGCAGTGTGGGGTATTTCATCAGTAGCTGGCGGGCCGAGTTGGCGTCGTAATCTTTTTCCTCATCGGAAAGTTCGCGCCAGGTTTTGCTACGTTTGTTAATGACTTCCACAAGCGGCACGCGATGTAAAATGTGTTCTAGTAGCGCAGCAGATAGACCATCTTTGCGCAGATCGTGGGTTTTATACAGCAGCGCTTTCTCATCCAACGCTTTACGCGCTTTGCGGCAGGTATCGCAGTTATCGATGATATACAGCGTCAGCATACGACCTCCTGAGAATGTTGAACCAGAGAATGTGGAATAAGTTAACCGCGCTCGATGAGATGGCGAATTCGTTGGGCGGCTTCAAGGGTGGGCGCTAGCTCAGCCACCAGCGCTAGGCGCAAACGCCCTGAGCCGGGGTTAACGCCACTTTCACCCCTGCGTCCCATTAGGCTGCCGGGCAGTACGCTAACGTGCTGTTCGGCAAACAGCCTCTGCGTGAAGGCGATATCGTCGCCACCGGGCACCGCAGGCCATAGGTAAAAGCTAGCTTGTGGCGCGGGAAAATCCATGACTGGGGCAAGCACCTGGGTGACCGCGCTAAATTTTTCGCGGTAGGCGTCGCGGTTGGCGCGTACGTGCTGCTCGTCCTGCCAGGCGGCGATAGAGGCGTGCTGCAACGGCAGCGACATGGCACAGCCATGGTAAGTGCGGTAGCGCTTAAACGGTGCGAGCAGTGCCGCATCCCCCGCCACAAAGCCCGAGCGCAGGCCCGGCAAGTTGGAGCGCTTGGAGAGCGAGTGAAACACCACGCAGCGCCGGTAATCATCACGACCCAGCTCGGCGCAGGCTTGCAGCAACCCCGGTGGTGGGGCTGTTTCGTCAAGGTAGAGCTCCGAGTAACACTCGTCCGAGGCGATAATAAAGTCGTGTTCGTCGGCGAGGGCAATCAGCTGCTTAAATTCATCAAGGGACGTGACTGCACCGGTGGGGTTGCCCGGCGAGCAGATAAAAACGATTTGCACGTCGCGCCACGTCGCGGCGGGCACGGCGTTAACGTCAGGTCGAAAATTGTTCTCAGCGGTACAGTCTAAATAGAGCGGCTCACCGCCTGCCAGCAGCGTCGCACCTTCGTAGATTTGATAAAACGGATTGGGCACCGCGACTTTCGCCGGGCGGGTGCGATCCAGCGCCGCCTGCACAAAGGCAAAAATGGCTTCCCGAGTGCCGTTAACGGGCACCACGTGCCGTTCGCTGTCGAGTTCGCGCAGTTGAAAGCGTTGGCTTGCCCAGTTGGCGATGGTTTGGCGGAGCGCTGGCAGGCCATTGGTCGCGGGATAACGGGCCATTTCCAGCTGGTGCGCCACCAGCGCTTCAAGCGCCGCAGGAAAGGGCGCGTGCTGGGGTTCGCCAATGGTCAGCGGAATATGCGCCAAGTCAGCTGGGGGCGTTAATGCGGCCTTCAGCGCGGCCAGCTTTTCAAACGGGTAAGGATGCAGGGCGTCGAGGTCGGCGTTCATGATGTGTCCGTTGATGGCTGGCGGCGTAAACCGTCGATTATAGGCAAGGCCCGGTGCAGGCTCAAACCTAACGAGGGTGTGATTTTGCAATGAATACTTTTACAGACACTCGATAGACGGGAGCGAGGGTAGGTTGGAGCGAGGGTCTTTCGCCATGGCCGGAAAAAATTCCTGACAATTCCGGCATTTCCGCCATCCCTGGCGGTCAGATGGCGAAAGTAGCGCCCCTGGAGGGGTTCACAGCGCCCTCGCGGAAACCTACCCTCGCCCCCAGGCTTGGCACTACAATCTCTGCATCAGCCTCGGGGTTCGGTGAATTATCTTTTAAACGCCCAACACTTCAATCAGACGTTCGCGCAGCTGCTGCTGGCGCTCGGGGTCAGTCAGCGGTTCGCCTGCTTTGGTGGTAATAAAAAAGACGTCTTCTACCCGCTCGCCGAGGGTGGCGATTTTTGCCGCGGACAGCGAGATGTCCTGCTCCATAAAGATACGTCCCACCCGGGCCAGCAGGCCGGGGCGGTCGGGAGCCGTTAGCTCCAGCAGCGTGCGCTCATTGGCCGGATCCTGCTCAATCAGCACCTCCGTGGGTACCTTGAAATGCTTGAGCTGGCGCGGCGTGTGGCGGGTGACGATATCCGGGTAGTCGTCAGGGTCATCGAGCTCTTCCACCAGGTGCCGGCGCATCTCTTCGATGTGGCCTGGGTCACGTATGGGCTGACCATGGCTGTCGAGCACAATAAAGGTGTTTAGCGTCCAATCGTTGTGGGAGGTCGCAATGCGCGCATCGTGAATCGAGAGCCCCAACTGCTCCATGGCAGCGGCGGTAGCAGCGAAAAGGTCGTCCACCGAACGGGTGTGGATAAACACTTTGGTGCCGCCTTCGGACATGTCCGCAGTAGGTGCGCTGATCAACACCAACGGCAGCGGCGACTGGTTGTGATTGAGAATGCCCTGGGTCTGCCAAACGATTTCGCTGGGGGCGTACTGCAGGAAGTAGTCTTCCCCTAGCGATTCCCAAAGATGATCGATTTGCTCACGATTAACGCCGATGGTTTGCAGCAAAGAGCGTGCTTCGGTGCGCGTTTCCCGCACCCAGTCGTCGCGGTCGGGCGGATTATTCAGGCCGCGGCGCAGGGCACGCTTGGTTTCGGCGTACAGCTGGCGTAGCAGCGACGCCCGCCAGCCGTTCCACAGTGTGGGGTTGGTGGCATTGATGTCGGCCACGGTGAGCACGTAAAGGTAGTCCAGGCGCGTTTCGTTACGCACGATCAAGGCAAAATCACGAATCACATCGGGGTCGCTGATATCGCGCTTTTGCGCCGTCATCGACATCAATAGATGGTGCTCAACCAGCCAACTGACCAGGTTCGTGTCGTGGGGCGAGACGTGGTGGCGCTGACAAAAATGCTCAACGTCCCGGGCGCCGATTTCCGAGTGGTCGCCGCCGCGGCCCTTGCCAATGTCGTGAAACAGCCCGGCGATCCACAACAGGTCGAGCTTGGGCAACTGCTGCATCAATGCCACCGCCACTGGAAAGTCACCCTTCGCTTCCGGTTTGCGAAAATTGTGCAGAAATTTGAGCAGCAGCAGGGTGTGGGCATCGACCGTGTAAATGTGGAAAAGGTCGTGCTGCATCAGCCCTATGGCGCGGCCAAATTCGGGCAGGTATTTGCCCAGAATCCCGTAGCGGTTCATGCGCCGCAACTGGCGGGGCACATTGCCGGGGGCGCGCAGAATAGCCATAAAGAGCCGCTGGTGGCGCGGGTCTTCCCGGTAGTGGTCGTCAATCTGGTGGCGATGATCGCGAATTAGTCGGATGGTATCGGCACGCACTCCTTCGATTTCGGGGTGCTTGGCCATCAGTAGGAATAGCTCCAGCATCGCCGCGGGGCGTTCACGGAAAAGTGTCCGCGAGCGAACCTGGATATAGCCGCCTTTGGTCTCGAAGCGCTCGTTGAGTTTGACGGTTTCCAGCGCTTCTTTGCCGCGCAGGATGACCTCGTCAAAGTGCTGCAGCAGCATATCGTTGAGTCCCGCCAGCGCGGTGACGTGCCGGTAATAGCGCTTCATGAACTGCTCAACCGCCAGACGTTCCGGCGTATCGCGAAAGCCAAACATTTCGGCGATGGTGCGCTGGTGGTCAAACAGCAGGCGGTCTTCGGCGCGGTCGGTAAGCATATGCAGGGCATAGCGCACCTGCCACAAGAACGCCTGCCCCTGGCTTAAAATGCGCAGTTCGGCGTCGTTCATAAAGCCGTTGGCGACGATATCGGTGTACTGTTCGGTACCGAAGTGGCGCTTGGCCACCCAGCCGATCATCTGGATGTCGCGCAGCCCGCCGGGGGAGCTTTTGAGGTTCGGTTCTAAGTGGTACTCGGAGTTGTTGTAGCGGTAGTGGCGCGAAATCTGCTCCTGCCACTTGGCTTCAAAAAAGCGATCGGCGGGCCAAATATGCTCGGCGCTGAGGCGTTCGCGCATCGCTTCGCGCAGGCTTTCTGGCCCCGCAATCAGGCGAGATTCGAGCAGGTTGGTAATCACCGTGACATCCGCTTCGGCTTCCCGCTCGCAGTCGCTAAGCGAGCGAACGCTATGACCAATTTCCAGGCCAATATCCCACAAGAAGGTGATAAAGGCGGTCAGCGGTTCACGATAGGCGGTGTCATCGTCCTGCTCCAATAGCAGCAGCAGATCGATATCCGAGTGGGGGTGTAGCTCACCACGGCCATAACCGCCTACCGCCACCAGCGCAATTCCATCATCGGGCCACTCGTGCTGCGCCCAGGCAATCGCCAGCAGCTGATCCAGGTACCAGGCGCGGCCGCGCACAAGGTCGCGAATGTCTGCACCGGCGCGAAACTGGTCGTCCAGGCGCGCTTGTAGCTCGCGCAGCGCGGCCTTGAAGGGAGCAACTGGCGAGCGAGATCCGGCAAGCTCAGTGCGGAAAAGATCCAGGTCGTAAAGCGTGGTGTCCGGCTCAAACCGGTGGTGGTGTAGTAGCATCAGTTGGGTAGAAAACTGAAGTCTTCATCGCCACGCGCGGTCAGTACTTCTACACCGCCCTCGGTCACCAGCAGCGTATGTTCCCACTGCGCTGAAAGGCTGCGATCTTTGGTAACGGCGGTCCAGCCATCGCGTAGCACCTTGGTTTTATACCCGCCGACGTTAATCATCGGCTCGATGGTAAAGCACATGCCTGCGGCGAGCTTAATGTCGGCATCCGGTGCATAACCATCATAGTGAAGGAACTGGGGCTCTTCGTGGAACTCGGCGCCGATGCCGTGGCCGCAGAAGTCGCGCACGACGGAGTAGCCGTTGCTTTCGGCATGTTTTTGAATCACGCGGGCAAGCTCCGAGAGGCGCACGCCAGGCTTCACTCGCTCGATGCTTTTATACAGGCATTCCTGAGTAATGCGACACAGCCGTTCGCCCTGAATCGTCTCACCCACTACGAACATCACGCTGGAGTCGCCGTGATAGCCGTCGGTGGTCTTAACGGTGATATCCAGGTTCATGATATCGCCATTTTTAAGCTTCTTGGCGTCGTCGGGGATGCCGTGGCACACCACATGGTTGATCGACGTGCAGGTCGCCTTGGGAAAACCATGGTAGTTCAGCGGTGCAGGGGTCGAGCCCAGCTCGTTAACAATATACTCATGACAGAGACGGTCAATTTCCCCCGTGCTAATGCCTGCCTGGATGTGGGGGGTGATCATTTCAATCACGCTAGCCGCTTGGCGCCCGGCTTCGCGCATGTGTTCGATTTCAGAAGGCGTCTTGATAGGAACGTTCATGAATGCTCGATATGAATGCAGAATGGAAAATTGAATGGCGCAATTTAAGACCGTCAAACGGGGTGCGACTTCATCTTGGCAATGATCTATGGTATAAAGCCGCGCGCTTTCCTGCAATCGTGATTCCGAGCTTCTTGGCTGGGAAGTACGCAGTAGGGCAGGGCGATGAATCCGCAGCGTGCTCGACTTACGGGCGCGATGCTTACTATCAAGCCTTAAAAACACACATGCACCGGCACATGGTCCCGGGTGCCGCTGGCAGCGTCTAACGTGGTCAACGGTCGGATCCATGGGGTGCGTGGAGGCCTAACCCGAGTTTTAGGAGTTCTACCATGTCTCACGTTAATATGCGTGACCTGCTTAAAGCAGGTGCTCACTTCGGCCACCAGACCAAGTACTGGAACCCGAAGATGAGCAAATTTATCTTCGGCGCGCGCAACAAGATTCACATCATCAACCTTGAGCACACCCTTCCGGCGCTGAACGAAGCGATCGATGTGGTCGAGAAGATGGCGGCATCCAACAACAAAATTTTGTTTGTTGGCACCAAGCGCAGCGCTAGCAAGGTAATTAAAGAAGAAGCTAACCGTGCTGGTCAGCCTTTCGTCAACCATCGCTGGTTGGGCGGCATGTTGACTAACTTCAAGACCATCCGTCAGTCCATTAAGCGTCTGCGTGATCTTGAAACCATGCGCGAAGACGGCACGTTCGAGAAGCTGACCAAGAAAGAAGTCTTGATGGCGACTCGCGAGCAGGACAAACTTGAGCGTTCTATCGGCGGTATCAAGAACATGGGCGGCCTACCGGACGCACTGTTCGTGATCGACGTTGACCACGAGCGCATCGCGATCAACGAAGCCAACAAGCTGGGCATCCCGGTTATCGGCGTGGTGGATACTAACTCCAACCCCGATGGCGTTGACTACGTAATTCCCGGCAACGATGACTCTATCCGCGCTATCCAGATCTACGTAAAAGCGATTGCGGATGCGTGTGGCCGTGCCAAAGAAGCCAACGCTCAAGAGTTTGTTGAAGTGACCGAAGAGGCCGCTGCAGCTGAAGACAACACTGCCGCTGAGTAATCGCAGCAGTGGGTGCGGTGAGCAGGTGTGCCGCATCAAGATAAAGGGGGCTTTGCCCCCTTTTTCCCGCTACAGATGAACTGTCTGAGCGGACGAATTTGCCGGCACTCAATACCGGCCCCGTAATACAGAGAGACATAGGGCAGCGTGATACATGATGGTCATTTATCATGCCTATACTCTGTGTTGCGTCTAACTCTCATAGAACCATTTCAGAGGTGAATTCTCATGGCAGCTATCAGCGCCTCTCAGGTCAAGGAACTTCGCGAACGTACCGGTCTCGGCATGATGGAGTGTAAAAAAGCACTCACCGAAGCCGACGGTGATATCGAAGTTGCGATTGAAAACCTGCGCAAAAGCTCCGGCCTAAAAGCAGCGAAGAAAGCCGATCGTATCGCCGCAGAAGGTGTAGTGGTTACGCGTGTAGCGGAAGACGGCAGCTACGGCGTAATGGTTGAAATCAACTCCGAGACCGACTTTGTTGCTCGTGATGACAACTTCATCGCGTTTGCTGACAAAATCGCCGGTGCTTTCTTCACCGCGAAAAGCGAAGATGTTGCCGCCGTTATGGCTGGCGAACTGGAAACTGCCCGCGAGCAGTTGGTTCAGAAAATCGGTGAGAATATCGGTGTGCGTCGTGCCATCGTAGTGAACGCTGTTGACGGTGGTCTGGTAGGCGAGTACGTCCACGGTGGCCGCATTGGCGTTCTGACCGTGCTAACAGGCGGCAATTCGCAAGTCGCGAAAGACGTTGCAATGCACGTGGCGGCGATCAACCCTGCGGTTGCGCATCCTGCCGATATGCCCCAAGAGCAGTTGGATCAGGAAAAAGCGATTATTCTGGCGCAGCCGGATATGGCCGGTAAGCCGGAGCAGATCGCAGAGAAAATGGTTCAGGGCCGCTTGAAAAAGTACTTGGCAGAAAACAGCCTGACCGAGCAGCCGTTTGTTAAAGACCCGAACCAGACTGTGGCTGAGTACGTGAAAGCCGCAGGCGGCGAAGTGGTAAGCTTCACACGCTTTGAAGTTGGTGAAGGTATCGAGAAAGAAGAAGTCGACTTCGCTAAAGAAGTTATGGAACAGGCTGGCCGTCGCTGAGGTCAGAGGTTTCAGAAAAAAGATGGCGTGCGCGTGAGCGCACGCCTTCGCGTATCCGGCCCCTGTATAACCGGTGTTAGTTAGCCGACCCTGATAACGGGTTTATACAGCGGGGCTGCCCCGCCTGCCTGTTTACAGGTCTGCCTCAGGAGAGATGCCATGTCGCGTGATGTTCAAGAACCTACCCCCCATGTAGCACCCAGCAAGGCTGAGGGTTCGAAGTCAAAATACAAACGTATTTTGCTCAAGCTTTCTGGCGAAGCGCTGATGGGTGAACACGATTTTGGTATTGACCCTAAAGTGCTTGACCGGATGGCGTTGGAGATCGGCCAGCTCGTCGGTATTGGGGTACAGGTAGGCATCGTGATTGGCGGTGGTAACTTGTTTCGCGGTGCGGCGCTCAATGAGGCTGGCATGGATCGCGTCACCGGTGACCATATGGGCATGCTGGCGACCGTAATGAATGCGCTGGCAATGCGTGATGCGCTAGAGCGCTCCAATATCCGCTCGCGCGTGATGTCGGCTATCCCAATGAGCGGCGTTGTAGAGCACTACGACCGTCGCACGGCCATTCGCTACTTAACCTCCGGGGACGTAGTGCTGTTCTCTGCAGGCACAGGCAACCCCTTCTTCACCACCGATTCTGCAGCTTGTTTGCGCGGCATTGAGGTGGACGCCGACGTAGTGATCAAGGCGACCAAAGTCGATGGCGTCTACAATAAAGACCCGGTAAAACATCCGGATGCGGTGAAGTACGACCAGCTCTCTTACGACGACGCCCTGGATCAAAAATTGGGCGTTATGGATTTGACCGCTATCTGCCTGGTACGTGACCATAATATGCCGGTGCGGGTATTTGATATGAATAAGCCTGGCGCCCTACTGAATATGGTCGTAGGGGGCAAGGAAGGCACGCTGATATACAGAGGGTAATGACGTGATCAACGATATTAAGAAAGATGCCGATTCGCGCATGCAAAAAAGCGTTGAGGCGCTGCATAGCAACTTCAATAAAATTCGTACCGGTCGTGCTCACCCGAGCATTTTAGACGCCGTTACCGTGGACTATTACGGCAGCCAGGTACCGCTTAGCCAAGTGGCATCGGTCAACGTTGAGGACGCTCGCACGCTGACGATTGCGCCGTGGGAGCAGGGCATGGTGCAGAAGATCGAAAAGGCCATCATGACCTCTGATCTTGGCTTGAACCCGGCCAGTGCAGGCAACGTGATCCGTGTGCCAATGCCGATGCTCACCGAAGAGACCCGCAAAGGTTATATCAAGCAGGCGCGTAGCGAAGCTGAAAACGCTCGCGTTGCCGTGCGTAACGTACGTCGTGATGCTAACGGTGATTTCAAGTCGTTGTTAAAAGATAAAGAGATTACCGAAGACGATCAGCGTGAAGGCGAAGATGCGATTCAAAAGCTGACCGACAAGTATATTGCTGAGATCGATAAAGCGCTGACTGCAAAAGAGCAGGATCTCATGCAGGTATAAACCTGTGCTTTATTCAGCCGCGGGCAGCTTTGGCTGCCCGTTTTGCCACACTCTGGCTGGTTTTTTTATGACTGACCTTTGGTGCGAGAATCCATGACGTCACCGCAGCTTCCTGAAAAACAGCCGGACGACGCCAGCGCGTCTTCTCTGGCCGGGGAGGCCCCGCCGTCTCACGTTGCCATCATTATGGATGGCAATAACCGCTGGGCGCGCGCGCGCGGGCTTTCGGGGGTGCGTGGGCACCGGGCTGGGGTGGAAACCGTTCGTGCGGTGATTCAGCGAGCCGCCGAGCGCGAGGTGCAAACCCTCAGCCTGTTTGCTTTCTCCAGCGAAAACTGGAAGCGTCCGGCCGCTGAGGTCAACGCCTTGATGGAGCTGTTTTTGATGGCGCTTAAGCGTGAAGTCAAAAAGCTCAATGAGCGTAATGTGCGCCTCTCGATCATTGGCGAACAGCGAGGTTTTTCCCACGCCATCCAAAAGCATATTCAGCGTGCTGAAGCGTTAACCGCGGACAATACAGGGATGCATCTGGTGATTGCCGCCAACTATGGGGGGCAGTGGGATATCGCACGGGCGGCGCGCACCTTAGCCGAGCAGGTGGCGGCTGGGGAGTTATCGCCTGAGCAAATCGATGAAGCGTGCTTCGACACTGCAATGGGGACTGATGACGTGCCGCCGGTGGATCTGTGTATACGTACCAGTGGTGAGCAGCGGCTATCCAACTTTATGCTTTGGCAGTTGGCCTATGCTGAGCTGCACTTTTCCCCGCTGCTATGGCCCGATTTCGGTGCGGATGCGTTTGATGCGGCATTAAACGACTTCTGCCAGCGCCGTCGTCGCTTTGGCATGACGGACGAACAAATAGAGGCGCAGGGTGCTTAAACAGCGGATTATCACCGCAGCCTGGCTAGCACCCCTGGTGCTGGCTGGCCTGTTTGGTTTAGACGGCGGCGCTTTTGCGCTATTTACGGCGTTGATGGTGCTACTCGCCACTTGGGAGTGGGCCAATCTGGCGGGCGTTACCCGTACGGCACAGCGTGCTCAGCTAGTGGCCGTGATGGCGGTGTTGATGCTGGTCATGTGGCTGGCCGGAGCCGCCACCTCAATATGGCCGCTTTGGTTCTCTGCTGCCGGTTGGCTGGTGAATCTCTACTGGGTAACCCGCTACCCTGCGGCGGGTGAGCAGTGGCAGTCCACCGTGCGGCGCCTGGCGATGGGCCTGTGGGTGCTATTGCCCTGCTGGGTGGGCTTTAACGTTCTGCGTGACATCGGTATGGCTTGGCTGCTGTTTGTGCTGCTGCTGGTTTGGTGCGCGGATATCGGCGCCTACTTTGTGGGGCGACACTGGGGCAAGCGCAAATTGGCTCCCCACGTGAGCCCTGGCAAATCATGGGAGGGCGTATACGGCGGCTTAGCGGCGACCACTATTCTGGCTATTCTCTTTGCGCTGTGGTTGCCGCTGGGCCTG
Organism: Vreelandella sp. 2A-K22; assembly: GCF_054065485.1. Classification (NCBI taxonomy): domain Bacteria; kingdom Pseudomonadati; phylum Pseudomonadota; class Gammaproteobacteria; order Oceanospirillales; family Halomonadaceae; genus Vreelandella; species Vreelandella sp. 2A-K22. The sequence continues at coordinate 85,511 of NZ_JBSUGC010000013.1, forward strand.
GTGGGTGGAATTACCCTGATACTCATCACCGCCGTGGTCACTTTGGCCTCTGTGCTAGGGGATCTACTGGAAAGCATGCTCAAGCGCCATCGTAATATCAAAGATTCGAGCCAGTTGCTGCCCGGCCATGGCGGTGTGCTGGATCGCATTGATAGCCTCACCGCGGCGATACCGCTGTTTGCACTGTTCTATGTGGAAGTACTGGTTGAGGTGTTTGCTCGGGTGCCGCCGCTATGAGCCAACTCGCTAATAGGCAACGTGTGACCGTGCTTGGCTCGACAGGCTCTGTGGGCACTAGCACGCTGGATGTGATTAGTCGCCACCCAGACCGCTATTGCGTGCATGCCCTGACCGCGCACACCTCAAAAGAGGCTCTGCTAGCGCAGTGCTTGGCGCATCGCCCTGCGGTCGCCGTGTTGGATAATGAGGCCGATGCCGCTTGGCTGCGCCAAGAGCTTAAGCGGGCTGGGCAGTCAACTGACGTGAGCGCAGGCCCAGAGGCGCTGTGCGATGTTGCCCGGGACGCCAGCGTCGACTGCGTAATGGCGGCCATTGTCGGCTCGGCGGGCTTACTGCCTGCCCTAGCCGCTGCGGAAGCAGGCAAGCGCGTGTTACTGGCCAATAAGGAGGCGCTGGTGATGAGCGGCGCGCTGTTTATGGAGGCCGTTTCCCGCTCTGGCGCAACATTACTACCGATTGATTCCGAACATAATGCCATTTACCAGTGTCTACCTGCGGAGCACCGCGGCGGACTTGCCAAGCACGGCGTTCGTCAACTGCTGCTAACGGCCTCTGGCGGGCCGTTTCGTACCTGGAGCCAGGCGGAAATCAATAATGTCACTCCCGAACAGGCCTGCGCTCACCCGAACTGGTCAATGGGACGTAAAATATCGGTGGATAGCGCCACACTGATGAATAAAGGGCTAGAGCTTATTGAAGCCTGCTGGCTGTTTGATGCCACGCCCGAACAAATCCAGGTGGTGGTGCACCCTCAAAGCGTGATTCACTCCATGGCGGCGTATCAAGATGGTTCGGTGATTGCACAGTTGGGTAATCCTGATATGCGCATCCCCATCGCCTACGGGCTAGCGTGGCCGGAGCGCATTGATGCCGGGGTTGAGACACTGGATCTTTTTCAGGTGGCGCGGCTTGATTTTGAAGCCCCCGATGAAACTCGCTTCCCCTGTTTAGGGCTTGCCCGTGAAGCGATGCGGCAAGGTGGCATGGCACCCGTTGTGCTCAACGCTGCCAATGAGGTTGCAGTTGAAGCATTCCTACAGCGTCGAATCGGCTTTACAGCCATTGGGCAACTGGTCGCCGACGTCTTGTCGCGCCCCTATCAAGGCCGTGTTGATAGCCTTGATAGCGTATTAGCAACGGATCAGTGGGCGCGACAGCAGGCGCTGGAACTGGTAACAAAATGATACGCTTAAGCATTCGCTGGGCTGGTCGTTAGAGCGGGGCATTAAGGAGTTCAGTGTGGGCCTTATACAGAATATTTTAGCGGTCATTGTGGTGTTGGGCCTGTTAGTGACCTTCCACGAGTTTGGCCATTTTTGGGTGGCGAGGCGCTGTGGGGTCAAAGTGCTACGGTTTTCTGTAGGCTTTGGTAAGCCGCTATGGTCGCGGGTTGACCGCCACGGCACCGAGTTCGCGATAGCCGCCATTCCGCTGGGTGGCTATGTCAAAATGCTCGATGAGCGTGAGGCGCCGGTTCCGGAAGAGCAGCTTGATCAGGCATTTAACCGCAAAACCGTGTGGCAGCGCATTGCGATTGTGGCGGCAGGGCCAATCGCCAACTTCTTGTTAGCGATTGTGGCTTACTGGGCACTGTTCGTGGCGGGTACCACGGTGGTGTCGCCAATGGTAGGTAGCGTTGCGCCTGACTCGCCCGCCGCCGAAGCCGGACTTGCCAATGGCGATGAAATTGTCGCCATTCAGGGCGATGAGATGCGCTCTTGGGAAGATGTTAACCTCAAACTGGTATCGATTATTGGTTTCAGCGGTGAGCTGGATATAGACGCCCGCCCCGAAGGCGCGAGCGACCCTCAACGTTTTGGCTTATCGGTGACTGATTATTTGGTTCGCCAAGATCCGCCACAGCCGCTGCAATCGCTGGGTATTACTCCTTGGCAGCCGGAATTTCCGGCCGTTTTAGGCCAAGTAGTGAGCGGAGAGGCCGCCGAGCAAGCAGGCCTTGAGGCGGGCGATAGGATGGTGGCGATTAATGGCGAACCAGTGGATGATTGGATGCACTTCGTTAATATGGTGCGAGGTAATCCAGGTGAAACGCTGCAGCTCACCTATGAACGTAATGGCGAGCAGTCGAGTGTTGATTTAACCCCCGGGCGTAACCGCTTGGACACTGGGGTTGAAATTGGTTATATCGGTGCAGGCGCCGAGCAGGTCGAGTGGCCAGCAGCGTTTCAGCGTGAAATCCGTTACGGCCCTATCGAAGCGGTAGGCCAGGCTGTTTCGCGCACTGGAGAGATGACGCTCTTAACCTTAGATGCCATACGCAAAATGTTTGTCGGGCTTATCTCGCCTTCCAATTTGTCCGGGCCAATCACCATTGCACAGATCTCTGGTGATTCGGCCCGTGCAGGGATGGAAGCGTTTATTGGCTTTCTAGCGTATCTTTCTATCAGCCTTGGGGTACTAAACTTACTACCTATCCCGGTGCTCGATGGTGGCCACTTGCTCTATTATTTTATGGAGGTCGTGCGTGGACGGCCAGTATCCGAAAGAACCCAAGCCGTAGGACTGCGCATTGGGCTTGCCATGGTCGGCACCCTGATGTTGATGGCCCTCTATTTTGATCTGATGCGCCTGTGGTAATGACGCGTGTAGCGCGCAGGATGCCTTGTCATCTGCCTGCACAAATGTATATGGTGCCTTTCTGGAATGATAGGCAGACCAACGCGAGCGAATTGACTGCATGAAAATCAAGACCCTTGGAATGGCGGCACTCTTGCTGGCAGGCGCCAGCGGCGCCCAAGCACAATCCTTTGATGTTTCAGACATTCGAGTGGAAGGACTGCAGCGGGTATCCGCCGCCTCGGTCTTCAATGCATTTCCGGTGAGTGCCAATGAGCGCGTCAGCGAAGAGCAATTAGCTGCTGCTGCCCGTGACTTATTTGCCACAGGGCTATTTGACGATGTCTCCCTGGCACGCGAAGGCGATGTACTGGTTATTCAGGTCGTCGAGCGTCCGACTATTGCGCGGCTACAGATCAGCGGCAACGATCAGATCTCCGAAGAGGACTTGCGCAATGGTTTGCGTGAATCGGGGCTCTCGGAAGGTCAGGTACTGGAGCTCTCTACGCTGGAAGAGATACAGCGCGAGCTGGAAGGCGTCTACCAGTCTCAAGGTCGCTACAGCGCCAGCATCGATACCGAAGTGGAAGAGGTTGATGAGGGCCGGGTACAGGTCAATATCAATATCAACGAAGGCGAAGTGGCCAAGATTCGCCAAATCAATATCGTTGGTAACGAAGCCTTTGATGATGAAACGCTGCGTGGCGTGTTTGAGTTAAATGATCGGCCAGGACGCTTTTTCGGCTGGTTCTCTAGCGACGAGTACTCCCGTGAAGCGCTTTCCGGTGATATTGAGCGGCTGCGCTCGTTCTACCTAGATCGTGGCTACGTCAACTTCGATGTCACCTCGACTCAGGTGTCGATTGGTCCGGAAAAATCCGAAATCTTTATTACACTAAACGTCGATGAAGGCGCCCAGTACCGGGTAGGTGATATTCGTTTCGCGGGTGATCTACAGATCAGCGAAAACGAAGCTCGCCAGTTACTCACCGTTAAAGAGGGAGAGATTTTCTCCCGCGGCGATGTTAATGCCTCCACCGAAGCCCTGCGCCAGCGTTTGGGTGCCGAAGGCTTCGCCTTTGCTGATATTCAAGGCGTGCCTGAAATGGCAGGGGACGGTGAAACGGTCGATCTGGTGATTGCCGTCAATCCCGGTGAACGCGCCTACGTGCGTCGTATTGAGTTCTACGGTAATACGACTACCCAGGATGAAGTACTGCGGCGTGAAATGATTCAGTTGGAAGGCGCACCCGCTTCTACCGAAGCCATTACACAATCGCGTCAGCGCCTTGAACGCCTGGGCTTTTTTAGCCAAGTAGAAGTGGATACTCAGCCTGTACCTGGTGAGCCGGATTTACTCGACGTTACTTATAATGTCGAAGAGCAGCCCTCGGGGTCGGTCTCTGCCAGCGTTGGTTTCTCCCAGAGTGCCGGGGTTATTTACGGTGTCGGCTTGTCACAAAATAACTTCTTGGGTACGGGTAATCGGGTCAATGTAGGGGCTCAGCGCAGCGACACCTTTACCAGTGTGAACTTTGGCTTCACTGATCCCTACTGGACACTGGATGGCATTTCTCGCGGCTACAATGTTTTTTACCGTGAAACAGATTACGCCGATTCGGATATTTCGACGTTCTCGACGGATGCCTATGGTGCCGGTATCAACTTTGGTTACCCCGTAAGCGAGCTATCGCGTCTTAACTTCGGTGCCAGCGTTGAAGACCTAACGGTGAAAACCTATTTCGACACGGCCTCTGAAATTCGTCGCTATGTGGAAGATCAGGGCGAAGATGCGCAAAGCCTGAAGCTGACCGCTAGTTGGACACGCAACAACCTCAACCGCGGTATTATGCCGACCGATGGCAACTATCAGCGACTGTCGCTGGAAACCGGCGTGCCGGGCAGTGATTCGGAGTACTACAAGCTGCGCGCCCGTGCTCAACAGCTCTTCCCGATTAACGATGACGAGTCCTGGGCGTTCAAATTTACTGGCAATGTCGGCTATGCCGATACCCTGGGCGGCAACGACCCCTTCCCCTTCTATGAAAACTTCTACGCAGGTGGTCTTGGCTCGGTGCGTGGCTTCACGTCGAATACGCTTGGGCAGCGCACCACGCCAGCAACTGAAGGTGGCCGTGACCGTACCCTAGGCGGTAACGTTTCCATAGAAGGCAGTGCCGAGATCATTTTCCCACTGCCCTTTGTTGAAGATCAGCGCGCACTGCAAACATCGTTATTCTTGGATGGCGGTAATACCTTCCTGACCTCTTGCTACGACGTACTCGCGGAAGATGCAGGGCGCCAGCAGTGCAACTCCGGCGTTGATCTAGGCGATTTGCGCTACAGTGCCGGTATTGGCCTCTCTTGGCTGACACCGGTCGGCCCGCTGACCTTTAGCGTTGCTGAGCCATTGAACGATGAGAGCGGTGACGACACTCAGTTCTTCCAGTTCTCATTAGGACAAACGTTCTAAAGGGCAAACGTTCTAATTTTGCTAGACCGCGTGCCATGGTGGCGCGTGCTAGCGTGACCTAAGGAGATAACATGATGCGTAAACTGACAGCGGTGGTATGCCTGTTGGGCGCGATGATTTTGCCCGCTCACGCTGCAGAAGTAGCAGTGTTGGATTGGCGAGCAGCATTGATGAATACCCAGTCCGCACAGGCGTCAATGAGTACTCTGGAAGGGCAAATTGGCAATCAGCAGCGTGAAGCGCAAAACCTGGGTAATGAGTTGCAGCAGCTTCAGCAGCGTTTGCAGAACGAAGGCGAAACGATGGCTCAGTCCCAGCGGGAGTCGCTGATTAGCGAGCTTCAGCAGAAAGGCAGCCGTTTTGAACAGCTTCGCCAGGAAGTAATGCAGGCACAGCAGCGTTCCGAGCAGCAGTTTTTAGAAGGCGCCGAGCCTAAGCTGGAACAAGCGGTAGCAGAAGTGCTGGAACGCCATGGTATTGATGTGCTGGTTGAACCCCAGGGCGTACTGCACTCAGGTGTGGATCTGCCCAATGTGACCGATGAAGTCACCCAGATTTTTGATACCTTGAACTAAATTTAAACGCTAATTGGTGTGGTCAGGCCACACCAACGCTTCCCTGGGCTCCCATGACGCACGCTTCTCATCACTTTACCCTCGCAGACATTGCGCGCCAATTGGGCATTGCCGTCAGCGGTAATGCCCAGCAGCCGATACGCGGCTTGGCGACGCTAAAAGAAGCGCAGCCGGATCAAGTGGCTTTTCTGGCCAATCGTGCCTACCTGAAAGATTTGGCGACGACCAAGGCGGCCGCGGTATTGCTGCACCCTGAGCATGGCAAGCACTGCCCGGTAGCGCGTCTGGAAATCGATAACCCTTACTTGGGCTATGCCAAGCTATCGCAGTTGTTTGACCCACTGCCTGCCCGCGATATCGTCGGTATTCACCCCACCGCCGTCGTGGCGGAAGATGCTCAGCTAGGCGCCGATGTCTGCATTCAAGCTCATGCAGTGATTGAATCAGGCGTGGTGCTGGGCGACCGTGTGGTCATTGGGGCGGGCAGCGTGGTGGGAGCCGATACAATTATCGGCGAAGCAACGCGTCTGCACGCCAATGTCACCCTCTGCCATGGCGTGGTTATCGGTAAACGGGGCATCTTGCAAAGCGGCTGTGTGATTGGCGGCGACGGCTTCGGGTTTGCCCACGATGGCGCTGGCTGGCATAAAATCGCCCAATTGGGGGGCGTAGTGCTTGGCGACGACGTTGAAGTAGGCAGTTGCTCCAGCATCGATCGTGGCGCTTTGGGAGATACGGTGATTGGTGATGACGTCAAAATTGATAGTCAGGTACAAATCGCCCATAACGTCATTATCGGTGACCACAGCGCCTTAGCAGGCTGTGTGGGCATTGCTGGTTCGACCAAGGTCGGTAAGCACTGCATGCTTGGTGGTGGGGTCGGTTTATCCGGTCACCTAACCATTTGCGACGGCGTTCAGGTGACAGGTATGAGCCTTGTCACGAACTCAATCCATGAACCGGGGGTCTACTCATCCGGTACTGGCGCCATGGCTAATGCCCAGTGGCGTAAAAACGCGGTGCGTTTTAAACAGCTTGATGACATCGCTAAGCGCCTGGCTCGATTGGAAAAAAAGCAACGTGAATAGTAACGGCTGCATGACTTTTACCCGCTGCTGGTTTGAGACTAGATAACAGCGGGGTATAATCCACAGCCTTTTAACCAGTGCACGTGCTGGTATTTGCCTGACACTCTTCAGGAGCTGCAGGTTTTTGTTATTTTAGAGGTCGCTACGATGGTTATGGATATCAATGAAATTCGCGAGTACTTGCCCCACCGTTACCCCTTTTTGCTGGTGGATCGAGTAACGCAATTAACCACCGGCGAATCCATCGTTGCGTACAAAAATGTCAGCATTAATGAGCCATTTTTTAACGGCCACTTTCCGCATCACCCGATTATGCCCGGCGTACTGGTGATTGAAGCCCTGGCCCAGGTATGCGGCATTCTCGGTTTTAAAACGGTCAATAAACTGCCTGCCGATGGTTATGTGTACTATCTCGTGGGCAGCGATAAAGTGCGCTTTAAACGCCCGGTAATGCCGGGCGACAAGCTCACCTTAGAGGCCGACGTGATTAGAGGTAAACGGGGTATCTGGAAATTTGCATGCCGTGCCACGGTTGACGGTGAGCTGGCCTGCGAAGCAGAAATTATTTGTGCCGAGAGGAAGGTGGCTTGATACATCCGACTGCACTGGTCGACCCGGCGGCGCGCCTTGCCGACGACGTTGAGGTTGGCCCCTTTAGCATCATTGGCCCCGACGTCACGATCGGCGCGGGCTCCGTGATAGGCCCTCATGTGGTGGTTAAAGGCCCCACCTCGCTAGGCGAACGTACGCGTATCTTTCAGTTTGCCTCGGTAGGTGAAGACTGTCAGGACAAAAAATACGCAGGCGAACCCACGCGGTTAGTGATGGGCGACGATAATGTGGTCCGTGAAGGCGCCACGATTCATCGAGGCACCGTTCAGGATCGCAGCGAAACCACCATTGGTTCGCGCAACCTGTTTATGGCCTACGTGCATGTCGGCCATGACTGCGTGATTGGTAACGACTGCATTTTAGCCAATCAGGTTACCTTGGCGGGCCATGTCACCGTCGGTGATCATGCCATTCTGGGTGGGTTGGCGGCAGTGCATCAGTTCTGTCACTTTGGCGATCACGCCATGGCCGGTGGTGGCTCGATTATCACCAAGGACACACCCGCCTATATCATGATTAATGGCAACCCTGCCGAAGCGCGTGGACTCAACCTAGTGGGCTTAAAGCGCCGCGGCTTTAGCCGCGAAGCAGTTAGCGCCTTAACCACCGCCTATAAAATGGTTTATCGCCAGGGGCTGACTACAGAGCAGGCGCTTGTCGAAATGCGTAGCCGCTTTGATTTGCCCGAGATCGAGCATTTCGCCGCCTCCATTGAGCGTTCTACCCGCGGCATCACCCGTTAACCCATGCTAATCATTTTATGACCCTGCAACGTGTCTATCTCGTGGCTGGGGAACTCTCCGGCGATATCCTCGGCGCTGGGCTGATGCGCGAGCTTAAAGCACGCTACCCTGGCGTCGAGTTTCGTGGCATCGGCGGGCCGCGCATGCAGGCGGAAGGCATGGAGAGCCGCTTCCCTTTAGAGACCCTCGCGGTAATGGGGCTGGTTGAAGTGCTTAAGCATCTCCCCGAACTGATCCGTGTGCGGCGCACCCTAAAAGCCGAAGCGCTGGCCTGGCAGCCGGATATTATGCTCGGCATCGATGCGCCTGATTTCAATTTAGGCCTGGAGCGCCAGCTCCGCGAAACGGGTATTACCACTGCCCATTACGTAAGCCCTTCCGTATGGGCGTGGCGTCAGGGGCGGGTAAAAGGCATCTCTAAATCGGTGGACGGCATGCTGACACTGCTCCCTTTTGAAGCCGCCTTCTATCGCAAACACCGTGTTCCCGTTGCCTTTGTGGGTCACCCTCTGGCCGACGAAATGCCGCTGGAAAATGACCGTATTGCCACCCGTCAGGCGCTGAAGCTGGCGCCGGATAGTCAGGTGTTAGCGCTGCTGCCCGGCTCCCGGGCCAATGAAATTCGCTTTTTGGGTGACACCTTTCTTAACGCTGCCGAACAGCTCTGCCAGCGCCACCCCACGCTGCAAGTGGTGATTCCTGCAGCCACCGCTGATCGCCGCCGGGAAATCAGCGCACTGCTGGCTAGTTACCCGCTGTTGGTGGAGCGTACTGCGCTTTTGGATGGTCAGGCCCGCGAAGCCATGGTGGCGAGCGATGTGGTACTGCTGGCCTCGGGTACCGCCGCGCTGGAAGCCATGTTGTGCCACCGCACCATGCTAGTGGCCTACAAAATGGCCCCAGCCACCCACTGGCTGGCTAAACGAATGGTGAAAACCCAGTGGGTATCGCTACCCAATTTGATTGCCCAGGAGACGCTGGTACCCGAGCTGATTCAAGACGCCGCCTCTCCAGAGGCGATTGCCGAGCAGCTCAGCGCTATGTTGGCCGACGAGGCAAGTCGACATGCCTTGGAAACACGCTTTGCCGAGATGCACGCCACGCTCCAGCGTAACGCCAGCCGTCGCGCCGCCGAGGCGATTAACCTGTTGGCCGCGGGTCAGCCGCTGGAGAGTGTTGATGGCCATTGAGCACTGGTTGATCGAGCACAAGGATTTTCCAACGCTGGAAATTGCCTACAACGGCAAGCGGCTGGCGGGGGTCGATGAAGTAGGCCGAGGGCCGCTGATCGGGAGCGTGGTGGCCGCGGCGGTGATTCTCGACCCCGCTCAGCCGATTGACGGTCTTACCGACTCTAAAAAGTTGACGGCGCGCAGGCGTGAAGCACTGGATACACAAATTCGCGAGCGGGCGCTGGCCTTTGCCGTGGCAGAAGCCAGCGCAGCAGAAGTGGATGCGCTGAATATTTACCACGCCACCCACTTGGCCATGCGTCGAGCCATTGATGCGCTGGCACCGGCGGCGGAATATCTACTCGTGGATGGCAACAAATTACCTAGCCATCTGTTGCCTGGCCAGGCCGTGGTAAAGGGCGATTCACGCCACTGTGCGATTGCCGCGGCGTCGATTTTGGCCAAGGTCGCTCGCGATGCGCAGATGGTCGCCTTGGATGAGTGCTATCCTGAGTATGGTTTTGCGCGCCATAAAGGCTACCCGACCAAAGAGCACCTGACGGCGCTTGCAGCTCACGGGCCACTGGCCGAACATCGTCGTAGCTTCGCGCCTGTGCAGCGTCAGTTGGCGCTGCTTTAACGTATTTTTCTTCACCTAGCGTTTTGCTGAGAGTCTCATGACGGTTCCGTTCGTTCATTTACGTTTGCACAGTGAATATTCCCTGGTCGATGGCTTAGTGAAGCTAAAGTCGCTGGTTAGCACCACGGCTGAACGGGCGATGCCAGCGCTGGCCTTGACCGATGAAACCAACCTGTTCGGCCTGGTGAAGTTCTACAAAGCCGCCCAGGGGGCGGGGTTGAAGCCGATTATTGGCAGCGACTTATGGCTCCATAATCCCCATGACGAGTCCCACCCTTACCGGCTAACGCTGCTGGCGATGAACGATATTGGCTATCGCAACCTGACCGAGTTGATCTCGAAAGGTTGGACGCATGGTCAACGGCAGGGGCGCGCCATTCTCGATAAACAGTGGGTGCTGGAGCAGAGCGAAGGCTTGATTGCGCTTTCCGGCGCGCGGGAGGGTGAGATTGGCCGCCACCTGCTATCTGATCACGAACAGGATGCGCGGGTGCTGCTCGAAGAGTGGCAGGCGGCCTTTCCCGAGCGCTTTTATCTAGAGTTGATTCGCACCGGGCGCCCGCTGGAAGAGGCCTGCGTTCACGCCAGCGTCAAGCTGGCCATTGAAACAGGCACGCCAGTGGTGGCGACCAATGACGTGCGCTTTCTTGAGCGCGAAGATTATTGGGCCCACGAGACCCGCGTCGCCATCGGTGAAGGTAAAGCGCTGGACGACCCACGCCGCGAACGCCGCTACACTGAAGAGCAGTACTTAAAAAGCCCCGACGAGATGGCGGCGCTGTTTGCCGATATCCCCGAAGCGCTGGAAAACAGCGTGATGATCGCCGAGCGCTGCAGCGTGGATGTGCGCCTGGGCGAGATTTTCCTGCCCGAGTTCGGCATTCCCGAAGGGATGACCCAGGATGAGTTCTTCCGCAAAGTATCCCATGACGGTTTAACCGAGCGGTTGGATTTTTTGTTTCCCGCTGAACGCTACCCCCGCGACAGCGAAGAGTACCAGGCGATCGACCAGCGCTACCGCGACCGGCTGGAGTTCGAGCTCAACGTTATTATTCAGATGGGGTTCCCTGGCTACTTCCTGATCGTGATGGACTTCATCCAGTGGGCCAAGGACAACCGCGTACCGGTAGGTCCGGGGCGTGGTTCCGGTGCTGGTTCGCTAGTGGCCTACGCGCAAAAGATCACTGACTTAGACCCGATTGGCTACGACCTGCTGTTCGAGCGCTTTCTTAACCCCGAACGTGTCTCCATGCCCGACTTTGACGTCGACTTCTGCATGGAAAAACGCGACAAGGTGATCGAGTACGTAGCCGAGCGCTACGGGCGCAATGCGGTCTCCCAGATTGTTACTTTTGGCACCATGGCGGCGAAGGCCGTGGTGCGCGACGTCGCCCGTGCCCAAGGCCGTCCGTACTCGCTGGGGGATAAGCTCTCCAAGCTGATTCCCTTTGAAGTAGGCATGACCCTGGCCAAGGCGATTGAGCAGGAACCCGCGCTCAAAGAGTTTATCGGCAACGATGAAGAGGCCGAAGAGATCTGGGAAATGGCGCTCAAGCTTGAGGGCACCACCCGGGGCACCGGCAAGCACGCCGGTGGCGTGGTCATCGCCCCCACCAAACTGACCGATTTCTCACCGCTGCTCTGCGATGAAGATGGCTCCGGCTTGGTGGTACAGTTCGATAAAAACGATATTGAAGAGGCGGGGCTGGTCAAGTTCGACTTCCTGGGCCTGCGGACGCTGACGATTATCGACTGGGCACTAGAGATGGTCGACAAGGTGCGCAGCGTTAACGGCCAGGATCCGCTCAACATCGACAGCATCCCGCTGGACGACGCGCCAACCTTCGAGATGCTCAAGCGCGCTGAAACCACGGCGGTCTTCCAGCTCGAATCCCGCGGCATGAAGGAGCTGATCAAGCGCCTGCTGCCTGACTCCCTGGACGATATGATCGCCCTGGTGGCACTGTTCCGCCCCGGCCCACTGCAGTCGGGCATGGTCGACGACTTTATCAACCGTAAGCACGGCCGGGCCGAAGTCTCTTATCCACACCCGGATTACCAGCACGAGCTGTTGAAACCTGTCTTGGCGCCCACCTACGGCATCATCCTCTACCAAGAGCAGGTCATGCAGATCGCTCAGGTAATGGCAGGCTACAGCCTCGGCCAGGCCGATATGCTGCGCCGTGCCATGGGTAAGAAAAAGCCCGAAGAGATGGCCAAGCAGCGTGACGGCTTTATGGAGGGGTGTGCCGCCAACGGTATCGATAAAGACCTGGCCGGTAACATCTTTGACCTGGTAGAGAAATTCGCCGGTTACGGCTTTAACAAGTCTCACTCGGCTGCCTACGCGCTGGTCTCTTACCAAACCGCGTGGCTGAAAGCCCACTATCCGGGGCCCTTTATGGCCGCCGTTATGTCCACGGAAATGGACAACCTGGATAAAGTGGTGCCGCTGATTGAGGAGTGTCGGAATCTCAAACTCACCGTAACGCCGCCGAACGTCAACGTCGGTGGTTACAAGTTCACCGTCGATACCGATGCGCGTGTGGTCTATGGGCTAGGCGCAATTCGCGGCGTGGGCGAAGGGCCCATTGGCGCCATTGTCGAAGCCCGCGAGGCAGATGGCCCTTTCAAAGATATCTTCGATTTCTGCCGCCGCATTGATCCCAAGCGGATGAATAAGCGCACCCTGGAGGCGCTGATTCGCTCCGGCGCGCTGGATACCCTAGGCCCCAATCGTGCGGTGCTGTTCGCAGCGATGGAGGACGCGCTAAAAGCCGCTGCCCAAAACCACGCCAATCAGAATCTGGGCATGCTGGATATGTTTGGTGATGCGTTCGCCGCGGCCGATGAAAGTGACGATGACAGCAACGTTTACGCCGAATACATCAACGCCCGTGAGTGGACCGATCGCGAACGGCTCTCAGGGGAGAAAGATACCCTGGGGCTTTACCTGACGGGGCACCCGATCGACGAGTACGAGCGGGAGCTAAAACGTTTTGTCTCCACGCGGATCAGCGATTTAAAACCTTCTCGTGACCCCCAGCGCGTTGCTGGGCTAGTGGTCGGCGTGCGCACTATGAAGTCCAAGCGTGGTGATACCATGGCGTTTATCACCCTGGATGACCGCACCGGGCGTATTGAAGCTTCGCTGTTTGGGGAGCTATTCGAGCAACTACGCGGTCAGATTGAGGCTGATCAGGTACTCATCGTTGAGGGCGAAGTCTCCAGCGACGAATACTCTGGTGGCCTGCGCCTACGCGGTAAAGACGTTACACCAATGGTGACGGCGCGCATTCGCTACGGCCAAGCCGTGGAACTGGCATTGGACGCGGGGCAGATCAATGGCCGCTTAATTGAAACCCTGCGCGACAGCCTGACGCCGTATCGCGATCAAGAGGGGTTGCCGGTGCGCCTGCAGTACCGCCACCCAGCGGCAGTGGCTTGGCTGGAACTTGCCGATGAGTGGAAAGTCGCACCGAGCGACGACTTACTGCTGGCGCTGCAGGATGTCCAGGGTCAGACAGGCGTACAGCTACGCTATCGATAGCTGACGATACGTCACTAAACTATCGGAAGAGGGCAGGTTGAAGCGAGGGTCTTTCGGCCAGGGATGGCGAAAGTAGCGCCCAAGGATGGGTTCACAGCGCCCTCGCGGAGACCTGCCCTCGTGAGATTGCACTCTGTGCATAAGTGAGCCCACCTTGCGTGGCAGGGTCAGGGTGCGATAATACTTATTTTGATCAGGCTTGTTTTTGACAGGCAGCTTACAGGCAGAGCCGATGAATCCTAATTATCTCGATTTTGAACAGCCGATTGCCGAACTTCAGGCAAAAATTGAGGAGCTGCGTCTAGTCAGCTCCGATAGCCAAGTCAACCTTTCCGACGAGATCGCTCGGCTGGAAGAGAAGAGCCGCAAGCTGACGGAATCGATCTTCAAGGATTTGACTCCCTGGCAGGTTTCTCAGCTATCACGGCACCCTCAGCGTCCCTACACGTTGGACTACCTCGAACACATCTTCACCGACTTTGACGAGCTGCACGGTGATCGCAACTTCGCCGATGATGCCGCGCTGGTAGGTGGCATTGCGCGGTTGAATGATGCACCAGTGATGGTGATTGGCCATCAAAAAGGCCGCGATGTAAAAGAGAAAGTGCGCCGCAACTTCGGTATGCCGCGCCCAGAAGGCTACCGCAAAGCGTGCCGTCTGATGGAGATGGCCGAGCGCTTTAAAATGCCGATCCTGACCTTTATCGATACCCCCGGTGCCTATCCCGGTATCGACGCCGAAGAGCGCGGTCAGTCAGAGGCTATCGCCTATAATCTGGCCGTTATGTCGCGACTGAAAACACCGATTATCTCCACCGTGGTGGGCGAGGGCGGCTCCGGCGGCGCGCTGGCAATTGGCGTCTGCGACGAACTGCAAATGCTGCAGTATTCGACCTACTCGGTGATCTCACCGGAAGGCTGCGCATCGATCTTATGGAAAAGCGCTGAAAAAGCCTCTGACGCCGCTCAGGCTATGGGCATTACCGCCGAGCGACTGAAAGAGCTGGGTTTCGTCGATTCGCTGATCAAAGAGCCGCTCGGTGGTTCCCACCGTCACCCGCTAACCACTGCTGAGCGGGTCAAAGAGGCGCTTACCGCGAGCTTGGGGCGTCTGCAGTCAATGGACACTGACGCGCTGCTGGAGCGTCGCTACAAGCGTTTAATGAGCTATGGCGCCCCAGCCGCTTAATACGCTGCAACGCTTGCTCAACGACGCCCTGGCGGAAACCCCGCCGGGGCGCTCTATTTGGGTGGCACTCTCAGGTGGTTTGGACTCCTGCCTGCTGCTCGCGTTAGCCGCACGGGCCTGCGAACAAGCAGACCGCCATTTGCGGGCTATCCACATTAACCACGGCCTACAGGCAGCAGCGCAGACGTTCGAGGCGCACTGCCGGGATATGTGTGTGCGTTTGAACGTGCCGCTGACCGTGGTCAATGTGACGGTAGATGCACAAGGTGAAGGCATCGAAGGCGCCGCTCGCAACGCCCGCTATGAGGCTTTTTTGGCCACCATTCCCACTGGCGATACGCTCTGGCTGGCCCAGCACCAGGATGATCAGGCGGAAACCTTTCTGCTCGCCGCTCTGCGCGGCAGCGGGCTACGCGGCCTGGCCGGTATGCCCTATCGCCGGGAGGCCCAAAGTACCACCTTGGTGCGTCCCTGGCTCTCCGTGCGCCGAGCTGAACTTGAAGCTGCGGCTGGGCTGCTTGAGTTGCGCTGGTGCGAAGATCCCACCAATCAAGATATTCGCTTTGATCGCAACCGCCTGCGCCATCGAATATTGCCAGCATTGCGCGAGCGCTGGCCCACAGCCGTCGCTGCTTTAGCCAATAGCGCAACCAACGCCGGTGACGCAGATGCGGTGCTTAGCGAGTATTTAGCAGCCGAGCTAAACGAGCTCGTCACCGGAGAAGGGCAGATAGATGCGAGCGCACTTAGTCAGCGCTCCCGTCCCCGCCAGCGGCTGCTGGTGCGTACTCTTTGCCAACAGCAAGGCTTGCCAACACCGCCCCAGAAGCGTTTAGAGAGCCTGCTGGATCAATTGAATGCCAAGGCGGGTGCCGCGGTGTGCGTTGAGTGGCCGGGTGCTCAGGCGCGCCTATGGCGCCAGCGGCTCTATCTGATGGTGCCTTTTGAAGCGTTATCGTCGTGGGAGGTTAGCTGGGATGGTCAAACGCCACTGGAAACGCCTATCGGGCCGCTAGGGTGGCAGGTGGCCTCATTACAAGAGCCGTCTCAACCGCTGAGAGCGACCTGGCGACAAGGTGGGGAGGTTATTCAACTGCCTAAACGAGGGCGGCGCGACCTAAAGCGGTTGCTACAAGAGGCGGATATGCCGCCCTGGGAGCGCCAGCGGCTGGTGGTTATCATGCAGGGTGAGGCGTGTATCGGGGTGGTTTGTCCCCCTGCTCAGCTGTTATGGCAGGCAGAGGGCGTTTGCTTTACACGTCTGACTTCGCCTGCTTAACGATCAGCTTAAAACCGGCGGCTTCCATAAACGCCTGCTCCTGTTCCAGGTCGGTACTCAGCAGGGTGGGTTCATCGCTGGCAGGCAGCGTGATCGTCAAGCTATCGCTGTCAGCGCTTATTTCCGGTAGCGAGGGCGCGGTTTCCGGGCGGGAATGGTTGAGCAAAACGGCTAAACGCAGCAGTCGGGCGAGCTTCTGGGTCGTCTCCTGTTGCGCTTCCGGCAGGGCCTGCCACTCCTTGAGCGGAAATTTACGCCGGTGCGCGCGCACTAAAAACGCCAGTTGGCGCTGTTCAGGGCGTGAAAAACCCGCGAGATCCGAATGCTCCAGCAGGTAGGCGCCGTGGCGATGAAACTGGCTGTGAGAGATCGCCAGGCCGATTTCATGCACGTGGCTAGCCCACTGCAAATAGCGCCCTTGGTCAAGGTTTAGCGACCACGCATGGCGTACCTGCTGAAACAGCCGCTCGGCAGTGTCGGCGACGTTAAGCCCTTGGCGGGTATCAACATCGTAAGTGCGCTGTAGCGACTCCAGGCTTTTCGAGCGCGAGTCTTCGGCGGTATTGCGCCCGGCCATATCGTAGAGCACGCCTTCACGCAGCGCCCCATCGGCAAAACGCATTTGGGTTAAATCAAAGGCTTCAAAAATCGCCCCAAGAATGGCAATCCCCGCCGGGAAAACTTTGGCACGGTCAGCCTTGAGGCCCTCCAGCGCGACTTTATCCAGTTGCTTGCACTTCAGCAGCCGTTCGCGCAGCTTCTTTAAACCGGCGCGAGTGATAACACCCTCGTGGGGCGTATCGCCATAGGCATGCAACACGCTGGCGGCGGCCTTGATCGTGCCGCTGGAGCCGACTGGGTCGTCCCAGCCCAGGCGTTGATAGGGGCGCTGAATGTTGGCGAGCTCTGAAAGAGCGGCGAGCTCGGCGCGGCGCATACGTTTTTCGTTCAACTCGCCGTCGGAGAAGAAGCGTCGGGAAAATGTCACGCAGCCCATGCGCAGGCTCTCCAGCGCTTTGGGCTCAAAAGCTTCACCAATAATGAATTCGGTCGAGCCGCCGCCAATATCGACGATTAATCGGCGGCCATTTTCGGCCAGCGCGTGGGCGGCGCCTAAATAAATCAGCCGAGCCTCTTCGCGGCCGGCGATAATTTCGATGGCGTGGCCTAATTGTGCTTCGGCGCGTTCGATAAATGTTTGGCTATTATCGGCATCGCGTAGCGCATTAGTGCCGACAATGCGCAAATTGGCGTTGGTGATATCGCTTAAAAACGGCGCGAAGCGGCCCAGGCAGTCTAGTGCGCGCTGCATTGCCTCTTCGCTGAGCAGGCCATCATCGTCTAAACCCGCGGCGAGCTGCACCTTTTCGCCCAATCGGGCCACCACCTGGAGGCGTTCATGCTGGTAATTGGCCACCAGTAGATGAAAGCTGTTGGAACCCAGGTCTATAGCGGCGAAGCGCTGCGGCGCACCGCTGTCTACCTCAGCGGGAGCGGTGGCAATGGGGAGCGAAATGTCCTTGGGCATGAGCTTTCCTTCGTGTTGGCTGTGCCAAGGTTGCGGCGACCTTTATCTATTGTCAATTGCTAGACACCTAAAGGCTTGCGTTTGTCGCGGCGCTTGACTACCATCGAGCTACTGGCCTGATCTGACCTGGTTAGTTAGCGTGTCCACAAGTACTTCGCAGCTGAGATGAGTCGCTGTTTAGATAAATCATCTTGCATGCGTCGTGCAAGTACGGCACCTTGGTCGCCCCAGACGTTATTCACTGTTTATCCCGTTAGCGTCAGCCAGAATTCCAAGTCGTCAGATAGCCCACTGGTTCAACCACTTTCCTGGGGTAGCCAGATTAAACAAGTGTTAGCACCCTCGAGTTGAGTCTTAATAACAACAAGCAGCAGCGTTGTTAGTTAAGTCCAACGCCGTTCCTTTCATCTTCGAGCGCGTGCCTTTACCGGGGTCTGAACGCATCACACGGCGTCACTTTCACGCCTCCTGTCTTATTCCCGGCGCCTGGCGCCCAGCTTCCATGAGCAACTTTCTAACACACCGATGAATCTCACTGAACTCAAGCAAAAAACCGTTCCCGAGCTCCTCGATATCGCCCGTGAAATGGGTATTGATAACTTGGCCCGTTCGCGCAAGCAGGACATCATTTTCGCCATCCTCAAGAAACACGCCAAAAGTGGCGAGGATATCTATGGCGACGGTGTGCTGGAAATTCTTCAGGATGGCTTCGGCTTCCTGCGTAGCGCTGACAGCTCCTATCTCGCCGGTCCCGACGATATCTACATATCGCCTTCGCAGATCCGCCGTTTCAATCTGCGCAAGGGTGACTCCATTTCCGGCAAAATCCGTCCGCCGAAGGAGGGTGAACGCTACTTCGCCCTGCTGAAGGTCAGTCAAATCAACTTTGACCGTCCGGAAAATGCCAAGCACAAGATCCTGTTTGAGAACTTAACGCCGCTGTTCCCAGACGATCGCATGCGTATGGAGATCGGTAACGGCTCCACGGAAGACCTTACCGCGCGGATCATCGATCTAACCGCGCCGATCGGTAAAGGCCAACGTGGTTTGCTGGTATCGCCGCCCAAGGCGGGTAAAACGCTGATGTTGCAAAACATCGCGACCTCCATCACGCGCAACAACCCAGAGTGTCATCTGATCGTACTGCTGATCGATGAGCGCCCTGAGGAAGTCACCGAAATGTCGCGCACCGTGCGTGGCGAAGTCGTGGCGTCAACCTTTGATGAGCCGCCAGCGCGTCACGTGCAAGTCGCTGAAATGGTTATCGAGAAAGCCAAGCGTTTGGTTGAGCACAAGAAAGACGTGGTCATTCTGCTCGACTCGATTACTCGCTTGGCGCGTGCTTACAACACCGTGGTGCCCAGCTCTGGCAAAGTGCTCACCGGTGGTGTCGATGCCCACGCCCTTGAGAAGCCAAAACGCTTCTTTGGTGCGGCGCGTAATATCGAAGAGGGCGGCAGCCTGACGATTATCGCCACGGCGCTGGTCGATACTGGCTCCAAAATGGACGAAGTCATCTTCGAAGAGTTCAAGGGTACCGGTAACATGGAAGCCCACCTGGATCGCAAGCTGGCTGAGCGTCGTGTATTCCCGGCGATCAATATCCGTCGGAGTGGCACCCGTCGTGAAGACCTGCTGGCTTCTGAGGATGAAATGCAGCGCATGTGGATTTTGCGCAAGCTGCTCAATCCGATGGAAGACACCGCCGCCACTGAATTCCTGATTGACCGTCTGAAAGATACCAAGACCAATCTTGAGTTCTTTGAAGCGATGAAGCGCCGCTAGCTTGTGGTGTAAAAAAGAGCGCCGCTAACGCGGCGCATTCGCCAGCCAGGGAGCGTGCCTTGAAGTACAAAGACTTGCGTGAGTTCATCGCGGCGCTTGAAGCCCAGGGTGAACTCAAACGTATCCACGTCGAAGTCGATCCTTACCTGGAAATCACCGAAATTTGCGACCGCACGCTGCGTGCCGGTGGCCCGGCGTTGCTGTTTGAAAACGTCAAAGGCCACGACATGCCGCTGTTGGGCAACCTGTTTGGCACCCCTAAACGGGTTGCGCTAGGCATGGGCCAAGAATCGGTAGAAGCGCTCAGAGAAGTGGGTAAGCTGTTGGCGTTTCTCAAAGAGCCTGATCCGCCGAAAGGCTTGAAAGACGCCTGGGACAAGCTGCCGATCTTCAAGCAAGTACTCAGCATGGGGCCGAAAAACGTCAAGCATGCGCCGGTACAGGAAGTGGTGTATGAAGACGACGAGGTCGATCTCGGCCTGCTGCCGATTCAGCACTGCTGGCCTGGCGATGCGGGGCCACTGGTCACCTGGCCACTGGTGATTACCAAAGGGCCGCACAAGAAGCGCCAGAACCTAGGGATTTACCGTCAGCAGAAGATTGGCAAGAACCGCCTGATCATGCGCTGGCTCTCCCATCGTGGCGGCGCGCTGGATTTTCTGGAGTTCCAGAAAGCCCACCCAGGCGAGCCTTTCCCGGTTGCGGTGGCGCTTGGCGCCGACCCGGCGACGATTTTGGGCGCCGTCACCCCCGTGCCGGATTCGCTTTCAGAATACGCCTTTGCGGGCCTACTGCGCGGTTCGCGTACCGAGCTGGTGAAGTGCGGTCATGCGGATCTTGATGTGCCCGCGTCCAGCGAGATTATCCTCGAAGGCTTTATCTATCCCGATGATATGGCGGCGGAAGGCCCCTTTGGTGACCACACCGGTTACTACAATGAGGTCGACCACTTCCCGGTGTTTACCATCACGCGGATGACCATGCGCCGTGATGCGATCTATCACTCGACCTATACGGGACGTCCGCCGGATGAGCCGGCGATTCTCGGTGTGGCGCTGAATGAAGTCTTTGTGCCCATTCTGTGTAAGCAGTTTCCTGAAATCGTCGACTTCTACCTGCCACCGGAAGGCTGCTCTTACCGTATGGCAGTGGTCACCATGAAGAAGCAGTACCCCGGCCACGCCAAGCGCGTGATGATGGGGGTATGGAGCTTTCTGCGTCAGTTTATGTACACCAAGTTTGTGATTGTGCTGGATGACGACGTGGACGCACGCAATTGGGAAGATGTTATCTGGGCGATCACCACCCGGATGGATCCCGCGCGGGATACTGTAATGGTCGAAAATACCCCCATTGATTATCTCGATTTCGCTTCGCCGGTCTCAGGTCTTGGCTCGAAAATGGGGCTTGATGCCACCAATAAGTGGCCAGGAGAAACTGACCGTGAATGGGGCACCCCGATTGTGATGGACGATGCCGTTAAAGCGCGCGTGGATGAACGCTGGGAAGCGCTGGGGATTGGTCTTGAATTGCCGCCCTCTCGCCGCTGAATGCGATGTATCGCTGACCAAATTTGTAAAAAGAGGCTTTCATGAGTGCAAGGACGTTGACTTGCCAAGTCACCGAGGTTGAGAACTTAAGCCCCGATGTGTTTGGCGTGACGCTAACTGGGCGCGCCGAAGCCATGCAGCATGCGCCGGGGCAATATTTAGAGCTTAAGCTGGATGACACCACCTGGGTGCCGTTTTCGATCGCCAGTGCCGATCGCAGCGATGGTGTTATCGAGCTGCATATTCAACACTGGCCGGAGCGGGATAACTCAGCGCGGCTGCGGGAACTGCTGCAGGTAGCCAATCAGCTCACGCTGCGTTTGCCCGGCGGTGAGTGCGTGCTTGATCGTGAGAGCGAAAGACCGCTGCTGCTGATTGCAGCAGGAACCGGTTTCTCCCAGATGAAAGCCATTGTCGAATCGGTACTGCATGAACAGCCCGAACGAGAAATTTCGCTGTGGTGGGCTGCCCGCGAACACCGCGACCTCTATTTAGAGCAACTGGCCAGCCAGTGGGCGCAAACCCACGCCAATGTCTGCTTTCATGCGGTAACCGAATCGCCCTTGGAAGAGCCGTTAGCAGCGGGAGAGCGGATTGCCCATCACCTGGGTCGTATTGATCAGGTGTTGAAAACCGCAGATATCACGCCAGAAACCCACGATGTTTATATCTCGGGTTCGCCCAATATGGTGTATGCCTGCCTGGATGTGCTCGACACAAAAGGCATAAAGCTTGAGCGGGTGTTTTCGGATGTGTTTGCCTACGCCCCTCGTTCTACTTAATATGATCACAGCGTTGTAACGTTCCCCCTGATATAGCGTTGGTAAAAAAGGAGGCTAACATGGCCCAACACGACGAAAACTTTAAAGACGATTCTGGTTTCCTGTCCATCTTTCTAGGCTTGGTGGTGCTGGTTAGCATGAGCGCGCTGCCCGCTACCATTGGTTGGGTACAAGCTTTTAGCGGTTGAGTGTTGCCATTTGCAGCGCTTGCAGGCAGGATAAAACGACAACGCCATGGCGGCAGCCCTGTCAAACGATTCACTGGGGCTAGTTATTGCCAGCGTAACTAACAGAATCTAGCGGAATATGGGCATGCAACGACTAACCACACCACATACAGTGAACCCACAACCAGAATTGGTTGGTGGTTTTGCGTTTTATGGGTATTGGTTTAGCTACGGTGTGCCCCTGGCCGACGCCTAACGTCGCGCCACCAGGCACACCACTCGGTTGCCTGCCGCAAGCACAGAAGCCCCGGTCGGTAACCCCGTCGGGGCTTCTGGCGTTTTGGGGTCCCAGCGATTTATAGACTGAGCGATTTTCGGCAATAGTTATTCACCATTATTTCATCAAGGAGCAGCATCATGATTTATCGCGCACTGACTAACGCTTTCGCTACCAGCTTTGTGGGTTATGGCTATAGCTGGCGATTTAGCGACGCGCGGTCGGTGCTAGCTGCCACCTCCGACCGTGTTCACTTGGGTGGTCACACAACCATACGATGTCACACGATTGCGGAGAATTAATCATGAATGCGCCTGTCAGCCCTGTTATTAATAAAACCGTTGTATCCACTGCCCATGCTACTTCCCGGCTAACGCCTTCAGCGCCTGAGCCCAGTGCAAAGCGGCTGCCTACCCCCGCCGAACTCAGACAACGTATCTCGTTAAGCGCCCCGCTAAGTGAGCAAATTGCCCGCCAGCGACACGCCGTACAGCAAATTTTGAGTGGTCACGATGACCGCCTGCTCGTTGTCGTTGGCCCTTGCTCCGTTCACGACCCAGATGCAGCGCTGGAATACGCCGACCGCCTGGCTGCATTAAGCGAAGAGATCAGCGAACGTATTTTGCCGGTCATGCGCGTCTACGTTGAAAAGCCGCGCACCACTGTGGGCTGGAAAGGGCTGGCCTACGACCCAGGCTTGGATGGCAGCGGTGATATGCCGCGCGGTTTGGCGCTTTCTCGTGAACTGATGCATGCCGTAGCCGCTCGCGGCTTGCCGGTGGCTACCGAGCTTTTACAACCGATGCTGGCGCCCTACGTAGACGATTTACTAAGCTGGGTAGCGATTGGCGCACGCACCACCGAGTCGCAGTTGCACCGTGAGCTGGCCAGTGATTTGTCAGCGGCGGTGGGGTTCAAAAATGCCACCAGTGGCGATGTACAAGTGGCTATCGATGCCATGAGTGCGGCGGCCCACCCGCACCAGCGTTTCGCGGTAGACCCGCAAGGCTACCCGATCGTCCAGCAAACTGCAGGCAACCCGCACACCCACGTAGTGTTGCGTGGCGGGCACGGTGAGCCTAACTATCAGGCACAACACGTACGTGCGGCAACCACCGCGCTGCGTAATGCCGGGCAAAACCCACGGCTAATGGTGGATTGCAGCCATGCCAATGCGCGTAAAGACCATCGCCGCCAGAGTGAAGTGATGCTGGATGTATTGGCGCAGCGTCAGGCAGGCGAAGCCAACCTGGTCGCGCTGATGCTGGAAAGTCACCTGTTCGAAGGCAAGCAGCCGCTCAAGCCTGGCGCCATGCGCTACGGCGTATCGGTCACCGACGCCTGCGTGGGCTGGGAAACGACCGAACACTTACTCAAAACGGCCGCGGAGCGTTTGGCGTAATTGCTTTTGTAAACGCTATTACTTGTTTGCCCTGGCCAGCCCCGTATCATAGGACGTTTGCAGCGATAATGAGGCTGGCCATGGTATTTACCCTAGAACATCACGACCCCGAGACCTACCGCCGCAAAGCCCGCATGATCAGCTTTGCCATGGCGGGGCAACTAATTATTTTTGGCCTCCTGTTCTCAATGCTCCTTACCTCCACCTTTGGCAGCAGCCTATGGCTCAATGCCCTAGGCGTGCTACTTGGGCTATTGGCCACCAGCGCGCTATTTGCCGTGTTGCGTGAGCGCCCATGGATGACGGAGGTGCGCTATGTCTGGCAACTCAAACATCATTTGTCGCAAGTCAGTGGCTATCTTTCGCAACTGCGCAAAGCGGTGGAAGAGAGCAACCGCACGGCGCTGGATCTGCTCACTTTCTATCACCAGGGCATGGCGCAGTTGGCGGAGCTCAATGGGCGCACCACCGATGACGACGCCGAACGGCTAGCGGAAAAAATGCAGGTTAAAATCAAGCGCGAAGAGCTGGGGTTGCCCCCGCAGGTGGAAAGTATCGATACGCACGATCTGCAGGCGTTCAAACGCGGGTAAGAAGTTCAGCAAGCAATAGAATTAGTTATATAGGGAGCATGACATATGAATACGTTAAAAGCATGGGGTGGGGCCATCGCCGCAGTCGGTATGATGGTGGTACTCGGGGGGTGTGCAGCCACGCCCTCCACAGAAACTAAAGCCGCTAACCAAGCAACGCTGGATAACCGGGCACCCTTTCTGCCCTCGGCGCTTTTTCCCGGCTCTGCCCAGCGTTTTGATGCGTGGCACTGCGAACCCGCTCAGCAGCACTTAGTGGCTGCCACCAACGCCAACGATTTGCGCCTATGGTCGCTGCACGGCGCATGGCGGTTGCCCCAAGCCGTCGTGGCCAGCGGCGCCCGCTACCAAGATGGTGAGATCAGCTTCTGGAACCGGGGTGACGAGGCGCTAGTGGAAACGCCACGAGGGCAGCTGCAGTGCTCGTTGGCCGAGCAGCGTGACGCCTTAACCCGAGCTGAAAAGCCCGGCGTGATGTTCTTTGGTCAGGGTAACGAACCGGGCTGGACGGTTGCGTTAGCAAATGACACGCCGACACTGACGATGGAAACGAACTACGGGGAAGAGCGTCTCCAGCTACCTTATATGGTTAGTGTGATGGACAATGAAGCTGGTCGAGTCGTGATTGAAAACGCTGACGTGGAGCCCTTTTTCCGCGTGCGTATCGATGCTGGGGCCTGTTTCGATAATATGAGCGGCAAGCCTTTTCCCGCTCGCGTTACGCTGACTTATGGCGGGGAGCAATATAGCGGCTGTGGCCAAGGTATTGCTCCCTAGACGTCCTTGATGAAGCGCTAACTCAGCAGCGATAAACCACACGCTCGGCCCGCCACTCATGCGCCTCGAAATCGCTGGCGCACAGGGCCGAGGTGTTACCTGCGGCACGAGCGGCGAGGCGCGATAGCGTTTGCATCTGAATACCGCGGGTACTCTCCAACTGTTCGCTTACCGCAAGCGGTACCCAGTGTTCTTCCTCTAACGTTGCCAGGGTAAAGCTAAACGGATGGAAGCCTGGGAAGCCGAGCCGAATATCGGTGGCGATCAGCGTCTCTTTTCCTTCTAGCAGCCGCGTTTCATAGCGTAAAAAAGAACCCGCAAACCACATTAAACGCTCTCCCTGTTGGCTGGCCAGGGCGAACGTCTCTAGCCCAGCGTTACGAATTAATGGTTCGAAACGCGGTTGACGGTCGCCGTCAAACACACTAATCAGGCTTTCATGGTAGCGATCCCCGTCGATCACCGTGGCGCGCCATAGCACAATGTTAAACGGCGTTGGCTGTATCAGTAGCGGAGCCTCTTCAAGACCCTGTTCTGCCAGGGCAGGGGCAAGACGTTGCTCTACCACTAATTTCGCACCCGCTGCCATCATTAGGTAAACACTCGTGATGGCCAGTCCCCATGTGCAGGCTTTGCGTACCCGCTGAGAGACCAAGGCAACGCCCAAGGTAAATAGCAGCGGCAGTGTATAGAGCGGATCGATAATAAAAATAATCGGCCACGCGGTGGGAGCAAGATCAAGAGGCCAAAGCAACTGGGTGCCGTAAGTGGTTAGCGCATCAAGCAAAGGATGGGTAATCAGAATAAGAGCAAAAAAGCACCACCAGCGGGGTAGGCTAATATCTTTTGCAGGAGCAAATCGTGTGCATAGCAGCGCCAACAGGGTGGCTAACCCTGTTAGTACAAAAAGCGAATGGCTAAAACCGCGATGCTCGGTGACATTGGCGACGGCGTCGCCATAATCCAGCGCTACATCAAAATCGGGCAGGGTGCCGAGTACGGCACCGATAAGGATGGCCTTACGGCCAAGGCGGCGGCCCAGTACGGCCCCGCCAATGGCTGCGCCAAGCGCGGCTTGAGTGACTGAATCCACAGGTTTCTCCGACGGGTAAACCCAGCTAAGATAAACGTTATAATTTAATTATACAGCGTTGCAGCAATTTATTTCTGTTGTCACGTTTTTGTAAAGTATGACCAAGGCCGTTTTTAACAGGAGTCGATATGCAATATCTACATACCATGGTGCGTGTCAGTGACCTGGATGCTTCGCTGCATTTTTACTGCGATCTGCTGGGTCTTAAAGAAGTTCGCCGAAAAGAGAACGAGAAAGGACGCTTCACGCTGGTGTTTCTGGCCGCACCAGAAGATGAGCCACGCTCAGAGCGGCTGACGGCTCCGGAGCTTGAGCTGACGTATAACTGGGATCCCGAAGAGTACACCGGTGGGCGTAATTTCGGCCACCTAGCCTATCGGGTGGATGACATTTATGCGCTCTGCCAACACCTTCAGGACAACGGCGTGACGATTAACCGCCCACCTCGTGATGGCCATATGGCGTTTGTTAAATCACCGGACGGAATCTCTGTGGAGCTGCTGCAAAAAGGCGATGCCCTGGCACCACAAGAGCCATGGGCTTCTATGGAAAACACCGGTAGCTGGTAACAATGACAAAAGGAACGATCACCATGAAAGGTTGGCGCTTATTACCACTGTTGGCTTCCGCTGCGCTACTGTTAAGTGCTTGTAGCAGTTCGCCAGGGCCAAGTTCTACACCACAACGGGGTGCCAGCGATGCCTCGCTTGAGGGCGCTATTGTTGAGCAGCGTTGGAACCTACTGTTGGTGGGGACTGATGAGCGGCTCTCTATGCCGGAAACGCCATTTTTCGAGATTTCAAAAGAGGGCAAAGTTAGCGGTTACGACGGCTGTAATCGCTTTACTGGCGAAGTAACACTCGGTGAAAACCAGCGCATTGAGTTTAGCCCGTTAGCCACCACCCGCATGGCGTGCCCGCAAATGGGCGATGCCAAGCGGGTCACGGATATGCTGGAGACCGCCTATCGGTATTTGATTGACCATGATCGGTTGGTCTTCTTTGGCCCGGATAGCCGGGTGCTAGGCGGCTGGCGCGAAGGTAACTGATTCAGCCAGTTAACCTTCAAAAGGCGGATTGAAGCGGGCGATAAAGCGCGCATCAATCCGCTTTTTCCATTGCCATACCCACTTGCCGGATACCCCAAAGCCTCCGCGGCTGGCAATCGCGTGGCCGTCGCCAGTGCCAATGAGTGCCAACACCCGTTTGGGTGGCTGCCAGGGGAGCAATGGTTCGCCGTGGCAGGCGCGGCGAAGATTATCCGCTAAGTGTGGCCCCATGCGCACCGCATAAACCCCTGCGTTGGGCAGCGCTGGGGTAAACGCTGCACAGTCGCCAGCGGCAAACATATTCGGCTGGTCGCTAACCTTCAGTGAATGGTCAACGCGGATAAAACCGTGTTGATCCAACGGCAGCCCAGTCCCTGCCAGCCATGGGTGGCCGACAGCCCCCGTTGCCCACAGGACGATGTCCGCATCGATGCGTTTACCGTTCTGGGTGGTTACTCCGCCTTCAATCAGCGTTTCGCCGCGTTGTTCAACGTGAACGGTAATCCCTGCCTGTGACAGCGCGCGTCGCATTAGCCAGCGTGGCACGTGCCCGGCATCGGGCAATAGAGCGTTAGAGGCGCTGAGCAAATGCCCCTGCCAATCAATATCCGGGCGCTGTTTGCGCAACTGAGCCAGTACGCTCATCAATGTTTCACAGCCCGCAGCGCCACCGCCAACGCCCACCACCCGTTGGGCGCCGCCGCTGGGTAAATGGCTAATATCATTTTGCAGTGCCTGCCAGCGCTGGTGCAGACTACTCAATGGGCGCATGGCGAGTAGCTTGGGGAGGTTCTCCCCAAGCTGGTGAGGAGACGTTAGAGTCGAACCAATGTTGACGGAGGCCACGTCAAAGTTAACGCGCTTGCCATTTGCCAGCGCTACGTAATGCTTCTGGGTGTTGATCGTGTTTGCTGGGGAAAGAATTAGCCGAGCATTGGCTCTTTGGCACAATGCTTCCACGTCGATCTGTGTCTTGCGCAGCGTACACTCCCCCGCTAGCCATGCGGGTACGCTGCCGGAGTAAGCTGCTAAAGGACTATCACTCACCACGGTAATCGCGATGCTTGGTTCAGGCTGTTTGGCAAAGGCTTCGAGTACAAAGGCGTGGGCATGGCCCGCACCCATGAGTAATAATTGCTGCATGGACATCGCCTATAGAAGAAGCAAGGTGCTGTTGGGGATTAACAGACAAAGACTTGGTTTTTACCCGCCAATTTAGCCAGATACATGCCTTGATCCGCCCGCTCAAATAGCTGGCGAGGCCGGTCGCCGGGCTGGGCGAGGGTCAGGCCGATACTGATTGTTAATTGGCCAGCGATGTCGAAGATGTGTTGCTCCACGTTGCGGCAGAGCCGGTTAGCCAGCTTTAGACTGGCGTCTTGGTCAAGCCCCTTGGATATAATGACGAACTCTTCACCTCCCCAACGCCCAAAGTGATCCTCATGTCTCAACGTTTCCTGCACTAACTGAGCCATATTACGCAAGATATCATCGCCGGTTGCATGCCCATAGGTATCGTTAATATTTTTAAAATCATCAATATCAAACATCAACATGGCAAAACTGACTGACGAATTGATCAAATCCTCAATCACCAGCTCTGTATAGTAGCGGTTCCAGCATTTTGTTAAGGGGTCGGTGTGGGCCAAGCCCTCAAGGCGTTGATTGGTTTTGGTTAACTGGCGGTTGAGATGAACGACCTCCTGGGCCGTTATGGCCACGGCTAAATCGTCGGCCAGCTCAATCATCATGGAGGCTTCCTGCGGCATCCAATAACTCAAGACGTCTTGAAGCGTCGTATCAGCAACCAGAGCGGGGAGTAGCGGCTGTTGGCGAAATAGTAGTAACCAACCCAAGGAAGCATTGGCGACGCTTAGCGGGGCCGCTAAACCTCCTTGGCAGCTGCCATTCAGCTCGGCGATTTCGTCATGGGGATTGTGTTGATTCAACTGCTGTAAATGATGAAATAACTGGTGCTTCGAGGGACACTCGCCAAAGCAGTGAAGATCGCCCTGATAAGCCAGCGCAATGCCTTCGGCCTGAAAAATATCGCACCAGCTAGCGCCATGATGCTGCAAAATATCATCAATGGAAGTCAGTTTTTTAATATCTCTGGACAGCAATCTGCGGCGAGACTTTAAACCTGATTGGCGAGTGACCATACGCTCTGCTTTTAACAAGCGTAAGCGTTGGGATGCAAGATCGACGAGTAGCTGGATCCACTTGCCAGGCCCAGCGTGAACCGCAGGTGGATGCCCAATATACCCCCACACTTCATGCTCGCCCTTTAGTTCATACAGTTGCAGCTCTGAGGCGGCTAGATCGTCGTAACAATGAATAGCGAGCAGCGCGTGGTGAGAGGCGAGGGTACTTTCCAACGGATAGTAGTACGCCAAACGAAGGTTTCCTGTGCTTAAGCGGCGATAAAGTGCCACTGGTTGACCCTGGGTAAGCGCATGCAGCGTTTTGGTCAGCAGTTCAAAAAGCTCGAGAGGGGTTGCCGAGCGGCATAGTAGCGCCAGCTTATGACACAGGTCGTCGAGATTTTGCACCGATGGAGATAGTGTGCCACTCATTCTGAATGACTCCTCAAGCGCCGCATTTCAGCGCTTAGCATAGCAACTCGCCTAATACTGCTAAGCGAAAACTCGAAATTGAATTAATGATTCAATCAAAAGGTGAACCGTTATTCAACTGTTATTGAACAATCGCTTCACATTGGCGGCATGAATGAAAAAATCATGTTCGCAGAGCGTCTAAAAGCGGCACTGGAAGCAGCGGGTTACGAAGCGCGGCCGTCAGTGCTTGAGCGGGAATTTAATCTGCGCTATTGGGGAAAGCCGATCACGTTTCAGGCCGTTAGGCGCTGGCTGCGTGGTGATTCGATCCCCAGTCAGGATAAGCTCCAGGTTTTGGCTCGCTGGCTGTTAGTCGACCCGCACCACTTGCGCTACGGCGCCAGCACCGCTTATACGGTCAGTGAACCTTCCGCAAGTTGGGACGTTTCATCCACCAGTGAAGAGCGCCAATTGCTGGCACTCTACCGGGAGCTTCCCGCTGCCCAGCGTAAAGTAGTGCGCGAAATTATTGAAACATTCGCTAAAGTGCACCCGCCTGCTAACGGGCGTAACGATTAGGTCGACTTATTTTTTCTAATTATCTTTCAATTCGATGTGCTAGGTGTCAATTTTCTTAGCTGAACTGTCACCGCGTCGCCAATTGAAGTAGTGCTTCAATAGTGCCAGCACTCGTTCGGGCTTGTGGGCGTTTTTCCACACCCCGGCAGTGGCCTTTGCCGCCTCGCCCAGCGTGGGGTAGGGGTGGATGGTACCCAGTAGTTTGTTGAGGCCCAGACCGTGCTTCATGGCGAGGGTAAATTCACCCAGCCATTCACCGGCGTTTTCCGCCACGATGGTTGCACCGAGAATCTTGTCTCTGCCGGGCACGGTAAGCACTTTGATAAAGCCTTGAGTGGCACCTTCGGCGATGGCGCGGTCGCTTTCGCCCATGGCGTAGCGGGTAACTTCAAAGGCAATGCTCTGTGCGTTAGCCTCTTTTTCGTTTAATCCCACCCTTGCCACTTCCGGCTGTACATAGGTGACGGCGGGCATATAGCGGTAATCCACCGCAAAGCTTTTCAGCTCGCCGAACAGCGCATTGACGGCCGCATGCCACGCCTGGTGAGCAGCAGCGTGGGTAAGCTGATAAGGCCCTGCCAAATCACCGCAGGCCCAGATATTGGGTAGGCGGGTTTGCAGGCGCTCGTTCAGTTCAAGGGGGCCCGCTTGGGTGGTCGTGATGCCCAGCGCTTCGAGCCCTAAGCCTTCCACATTGGCCTGGCGACCGGCACTCACCAAAAGGTAGTCCAACGGTAGTATTTTGCGGTCGCCATCATGCTCCACCACTAGCTGATAGCCTGTCTCCCCGTTGAGAACTTCCAACGCCCTGGCATCGGTCATCACCGACACGCCTTCGCCTTCCAGGGTGCTTTCGACTAGCTCACCGACCTCTGGATCTTCACGGCCCAGCAGTTGGGAAACGCCTTCCACCAGGGTGACCTGGCTACCCAGGCGAGCGAAGCTCTGACTTAGCTCACAACCAATGGCACCGCCGCCCAGCACCACTAAACGCTTGGGCAATTCAGTAAGCGACCAGAGGTTCTCGGAAGTTAAAACGGGGGCGCTCTTAATACCCGGTAGCGACGGCACCCGGGGACGTGCGCCGGTGGCCAGCACGATATGCCGGGCGGTGAGGATTTTATCGCCGACCTGTATTTCCCAGGGCGAGATCAGCCTGGCGTGCTCTTGGTACACCTCAACGCCCAAGCCGTTATAGCGCTCTATACTGTCGTGGGGTTCGATATCGCTAATCGACTGATGCACATGGCCCATCACCTTGGCAAAGTCGACCTGCGGCTCGCTGGCAGTCACTCCGAACCGGTGTGCGGTGCGAACCTCATGGGCGGCGCGGGCGGCACGAATTAACGCTTTAGACGGAACGCAGCCGGTATTCAGGCAATCGCCGCCCATCTTGTGTTTTTCCACCAACGCCACTTTGGCGTTCACGGCGCTGGCGATATAGCTGGTAACCAGCCCGGCTGAGCCGCCGCCGATCACCACAATGTCGTAGTCAAAGCCCGCTGGCCGGGTAAAACCTTTATAAGCTTTGCGCTTCTGCACCAGTTGTACAATGCGTCGAGCTATCCAGGGGAAGATGGCCAGCAGTAAAAACGAGGCGATAAGCGTCGGTGAAAGAATACCCCCCAGGCTCTCTAGCTCGCCCAACTGCCCACCCGCATTCACATAGATGGCGGTGCCGGGCAGCATCGCGAGCTGGCTTACCCCGTAAAAAGTGACGGTTTTTATGCGCGTTAGACCCATGACCAGGTTGATCATAAAGAACGGAAATACCGGCACTAAACGCAGGGTAAATAGATAAAGAGCGCCATCGCGCTCCACGCCGCGATTCACCGAGGCAAACTGGCGCGGAAAGCGCTTTTCGATAGGGCCACGGAAAAGAAACCGTGAAAGTAGAAAGGCCAGCGTGGCCCCCATGGTGCTAGCGAAGGAGACAATCAGTAGCCCCCAGCCGAGCCCAAATAGCGCACCGCCAAGTAAGGTCATCAGCGTGGCGCCCGGCAGTGAGAGCGCCGTTATCACCACATAAACAGCAAAAAAGATCCCCGCTACCTGCCAAGGATTTTGAGTAAATGCCGTTTGGAAGTCGCTTTGGTATGCTTTGATGGTTTCCAGGGTGAACCATTGATGGGCACCGCTAATGAAAAACACACCAATGGCTGTGATCAGTAGCGCTGCAATAATCAAACGTTGTCGGGTCACAATAAAAGCTCCAGCGCTAATAAGGGAAGTATCGGTTGTCACTGAGTGAGGAGAGCGCCCGTTTCCTTACACTGAAACGGCTAATTAGAGATTCTCTAGCTCCTTCCAGCGCTGCCAGTCTTCAGGGCGATCCACGTCCCAAATAATCGCGGGGTAGGCGACCTGGAGGCCTAATGCTTCAATGCGCTGCTGCGTGGTGGTCAGCACGCGTTGGGTACCCCAGGGGATATCTTTAAACAACGCAGGGTAGTCTTGTCGGGTACCCACAAAGCCGTAGCCGCCATCTTCGGCGGGTAACATCACCACCTCAAAGCTGGCTAGCTGCTGTGCGCAGGTGGTGATTAGCGCGCTGGTGATGCTTGGGCAATCACTGCCCATTAGCATGGCGGGCCCTGGAGTACTGTTCAGGGCATGGCGAACCCTTGCGCCTAAGTCACCCTCTGGCTGGGCGCTTAGCGTCACACCAAATGCCTCGCGAAGCTCGATAAACAGCGGGTGGGCGTGATCAAGCGCTGTCCATAGTGTGACATTGGCGGCAGGCAGCGCTTTGCAGGCATTTGCGACGCAGTGGCGTACCAGCTCCGCGTGGGCGTTGGCAGCACCTTCCAAACCGAGTAGGGGCGACAGGCGCGTTTTAGCTTGCCCCGCCAGCGGCGCTTTGGCTAGCAGGTGCAGGTGGGGCGTTTCAGCGGGCATCGCGATACTCCTTGGCGAGTTGGGTTGCGCTAACGCCGCGCCAGTAGCGGTAGCGCAGCCGCCACATCAGGCGGATCGTTTTCCAAGCGCCGACCTCATCCCAGCGCCTGCCCGAGCTTACCACTTTCGCCTGCAAACAGGCGGGCTGAGACACCCGTTTGAGTCGTTTAGAAAGCTCAATGTCTTCCATCAGTAGCTGTTCGGGAAAACCACCGGCTGCTTTGAAAGTGCTCGCGCGCATAAACATGCCCTGGTCGCCGGTGGCGATGCCGGTGAGCCGTGAGCGTTGGTTCATCATCCAGCTCACCACGGGCAGCCAGCCGCTGCGGCCTGCAAGCTCAATATCAAAGCGCCCCCAGGAGTGGCCGTTAAGCGCTTGGGTTATCTGCTCAACGGCGTTCTTGGGCAATTGAGTATCCGCGTGCAGGAACAGCAGTGCGGGCGCAGTGGCATGCTGAGCGCCCAGGTTCATTTGCAATGCTCGTCCGGCTGGGCTACTGAGCACTCGATCTGCTAGTGGTTTGGCAATGTGAGCGCTGGCATCACTGCTCCCGCCATCCACGACAATTATCTCAACGGGTATCGCAATGCGCTGGTCGCGGAGTGCTTGCAGCGGCGTCAGTGACGCCTCAATTCCCGTGGCCTCGTTAAGCACCGGTATCACGATGCTCAGCCGAGGTGGTTGGTCAGCCGAGCTCAATAACCGGCCCTCCTGCTGCATTGGCGTCCTCGTGGTCATGGGTGACCAGGAGCGTAGGCAGGCCTGCTTCGCGTAGTTGGCTAAACACCAGTGTGCGCATCTCCTGGCGCAGCGCCGTATCCAGCTTGGAAAACGGCTCGTCCAGCAGCACCGTTCGCGGCTTGGAGAGTAGCAGGCGCATCAACGCCACGCGTGATTGCTGGCCGCCGGAAAGGGTGGCGGGGTCGCGGGACTCAAAGCCTGCTAGCCCAACCTGTTCAAGTGCCTGAGTAACCTGCTGGCGCTTGTCTTTTAGATGGCGAGGCAGTCCGAAGCGCAAGTTGCCGCCCACGCTTAAGTGCGGAAATAGCAGCGGATCCTGAAACAGAAGCCCGATGTTGCGCTGTTCGGCGGGAAGGCTGAGCAAATTGCGCTCGCCCAGCCATACGCCGCCGCTAGCGGTGAATTCGCGATCAAGAAAGCCTGCAATATACGCCAATAAGGTGGATTTTCCCGACCCCGAAGGTCCCATGACCGTGAGTACTTCACCGGAGCTAATAGTGGCATCCACTACCAGTAACTCACGGCCTGCCAGGGCGATGCTAACTTGCTCAAGGCGTAGCGGCGCGCAAAAAGAAGCTGTCACATTGTCCCTCTTAAGTAGCTAAATCACGGCGGTGGGTACCCAATAAACGGGGCAGCCCTAGCGCAAGCATAAAGCCAATCAACGGTAACCCAGCCTGCACTAATGCCCAGACGCCGATTAAACGTCGATTACTGCCAGAGGCAAGCGCGACTGCCTCGGTCGTCACGGTGGTCACGCGGCCCGCACCGAGTAACTGGGTGGGTAAGTATTGGCCAATACTCACTGCCAAGCCTACGGCAAACGCTGTTAACAGCGGCGCGAGCAACAGCGGCAGGCGAACCCGCCAAAAAGCGGAGCTGCGTGACACCCCCAGTGAACGCGCTACCTTTAACCAGCGTGGATCCAATTGGCGATAGGTCTCGGCCAAGGAGAGGTATACATAAGGCAGTACAAACAGCAGGTGACCAGCGATAACCAGACCAAGTTGAGGGCGAATGCCCAGGCTTTCAGCGGCCACGATTAGCCCAAATAGAAACGCAATTTGCGGCACTAGTAGGGGTAAATAGAGTAACCATAACGCGCGCTTGGGTTGAATGTGCTGACGGTGTTCATTTTCCAGCGTTGCTAGCACTAGCGCCGTAGCCAAGGCGGTAGAAACAAGTCCAATCAATGCCGTATTAATGAGCGGTGTAGCCAGCATAGGGCCGCTGCGTTGCCAGTGATCCAGCGTTAGCATCTGTGGCAACACTTCTGGAAAGCGCCAAAAACCGGCCAGTGAAAATAGCCCCAACCCAACTAAGGCTGCCAGCGCTGTGATACTCGAAAACAGTAATGCCGAGCGGCCAACGAGGCGCAGGATGATTTCGCCACGCTGGCGGCTGCCATTGATCAGCCAGTACCGCGTCAGGCTGCGGATCAGCTGTTCTAACAACCACCAACACAGCAGTGCAGCGACAGTGACGCCCAGTTGCAGTACCGCCGCCGCCGAGGCCATAAAACGCTGGCTGATATCCGGGTCGTTGAACCAACCCAAGATAGATACGCTCAGTGTGGGGGGCAGCTTCGGGCCAAGAATCAGTGCCATATCGACGACCGAAGTGGCATAGGCGATCACTGCATAAACCGGCAGGCGAATCAGTGGGTAGAGCGAGGGAAGCACCGTTTTTAACCAGCCGATGGTAGGCGAGTAACCTAGCGACCTTGCCAGCATCAAGCGCTTCTCCGGCGCTAACTGCGGCAGTGCCGCCAGGCTCATCAGTAGCAAAAACGGTACCTCTTTTAGCACCAACCCCGCCATTAGGGAGAATCCCCAGGGATCGTTGATGATCAGCATGTCCAGGGGGCGCTCCCATCCTGTTAGCGACGGCGATATCAGCCGCGCCACCAAACCCGAAGGGGCAATCAAAAAGGCAAACCCAAAGGCGATAGCGGCGTGAGGGATGGCGAGCAGCGGTGATACCAACCGTCGTATGCCGCGATCTAACCAAGTGCCCCGACTGGCGGCCAAAAACAGCACCACAATTACCAGCGCTACGGCTGTGCTGACTAACCCGCTGGCAAAGCTAACCATCACTGAACGTCCTAGCCCCGGCTGGTCGAACAGCATTTGCCAGGGGGCTAAACTAGCGCCATGGCCGCCTAGCGTTGGTAAGTAGCCAAACGCAGGCAGCAGCACCATCATCAGACCCGCCCCAACGGGGAGTACTAGCAGGGCAATGATGAGTGCTGGGGCCAGTCGCAGCATCGTTAGTTAACGCCGTAACGCTCAAGCCAGGCATTTTGCAGGGCGGTCATCCAACTGGGGTGTGGTTCGGGTAGGGTGTTGGACAGCGCGTCCGCCGGTAGCTCGGAAGGATGGCGATCACCCTGCTCGAACAGCGCCTGATTCTCGGCGTCTAGCTGATCGATATCCAGTACGCTGCGGTCTCCCCACATCGCTAGCGACTGCTTTTGCGCCTGAGCTTCCGGTGAAAGCAGGAAATTGGCGAGCACCATGGCCCCGGCTTTATGCGGCGAGTTATAGGGGATCGCCACAAAGTGAACGTTACCCAAAGTGCCGCCTTCCAGCACGTAGCTGCGCACGCTTTCGGGCAGCTCATACTCCATGACTGCCACGGCGGCATCGGTGGGGTAGAACGAAAAAGCCAAACTTAGCTCGCCGTCGCTCATCAACGTGCGCAGGTTGGGGCCGGAGTCGGGAAAGGTACGACCACTGCGCCACAGGTGCGGGTGCAGCGCATCTAAATAGGCCCACAGAGGTTTGGTGACAGCCTCAAAATCGCTTTCTGAAACTGGCTGGTAAAGCGCCTCCTCCTGATCGGTGAGCTCGATCAGCGCCTGCTTTAAAAAGGTGCTGCCGGTGAAGTCGGGAATACGCGGATAGCTGAACTGGCCGGGATTGGCTTTGGCCCAGGCGAGTAGTGCCTGCATATTCTGGGGTGGTGTCTCGGTTTGAGCGCTATCGTAAAAAAAGGTGATCTGCGCTTTACCCCAGGGCGATTCATAGCCTTCTGTAGGTAACGTGAAGTCGGTCACCACCTCAGGGTTATCGGCGGCATTGGTGAGCGCAAAATGGGGCAGCGACTCAGCGAAGGGGCCAAACAGCAGGTCGCTTTCGCGCATCGCAGCGAAGTTCTCGCCGTTGATCCAAATCAGGTCGATACTGCCCTCGGTGTGGTTGCCCGCCTGCTTTTCTGCCAGTATCCGAGCTACCGCGCTGCCGGTATCGTCCAGCTTTACGTGTTCCACATCGACGCCGTACTGTGCCTGCATTTGCTCCGCCACCCAGTCGATGTAGCGATTGGTGCGCGTATCACCGCCCCAGGCATTCCAGTAAACGGTTTGGCCTTCGGCTTCTGCGACAACGCTTTGCCAATCGCTGGGATCAGGGGTTGCCATGACCGGTAAAGAGACAGCCAGCATCGCCATGGCAATCGTAGCACCCAGGGAGTTGCGTTTATTCGACATCGCACACCTCATATCAGTAGGAGAAAAACGTTATAGGGTGGCTTGCAAGCACTGAAGCTCGCTATGAACGTGATCAATCGTCGGCAGCGAGAGGTAGTGTTCAACGCGGTCACGTACGTGATCGATTACTGCCGGGTCGGTGAGTTCAGCGGACCAGTCTTCCCCGCGCTGCTGGGCATCTACGGCGTTTAAGTGCTGGGCGCGCCACTTGGCACACCAGGTTAACGACCAGAGCCAGGTAGCGCGGCGACAGGCAATGAGGGTGTCGATGTCCGGCGTTTCACCCATGGTGGCTTGCCAGCGGCGATAAAAGCTAATCACGTCACTTAGCGATAGCACCGCTTGGCTGCTGACGTCCCAGGTGGTCGAGGTGTAGAGGCTGGTGTGGGCGAGGTCGATACCCGGCAGGCCGTAGCGGCACTTCTCTAAATCCACCAACACCGCGCGGCCATCGTCGTGGATTAAGAAGTTGCCAGGGTGGGTGTCAAAGCTAATCAGTGTCGGCGCGGCATCGCTTAAGTGAGGTGGCAGTAAGTCCAGCTCCTGCTTAATGCGCTGGGTGACCTTGCTCGAAAGTTGCGCGTCGCTCAACCAGTTAGCCTGCTGACGCACTTCATCTATCATCGCTTGCCACGGGTCTTCGGGGGCAAGCAGTGGTGCCTGCTCTGCGACACTGGGCAGCGGTTGGCTATGCAAGCTGGCTAGAGCATCCGCGATGGCAGGCAGGTCTTCCGGCAACTTGGCCAAGCGGCCACGGATAGCCTCAACCAGTAACCCACCCCGGGGCAGTGCCTCGCTCGGCGGCAGAGTGCCGTAAAGTGCTGGCGTGTGTCCGCCAGGACTAGAGCGCTGGTAGCAGGCAGTCTGATAGGCAAGGTTCTCTTCAGGCGGCAGATTCATCTGACTCTGCTTCGGCAGTCGCGCCACCCAGTCATCGCCCACGCTGCGATGGATCCACACATGATCATGGGCCAGCCCGGTATCCGCCATCGTCGTAAGCTCATGGTATGCAATCCCGGCCCGCTTTAATTCGCTTGCCAGCGCCTGTAAACGCGCTTCGGTTGGTGTCGGCATAGAGCAGTCCGTGTCGTTGCTGAATCAGCGATGCCACTTAGTGGCCGTTCTTGTACCAACCTTACACGTTTCGTAAGAAAATGTGGTTAAAGTGAGTGGTAAGGGGACCAATATGTCATGCGCTAGCGCTGCATAGATATTATGAGTCATAACTAATAAGTTAATTATCTTCGGAGTATTTTCTGCTAGCGTTGTGGTTAAGTAGATTTTGTGGGATTAGAGCGGGCGTTGTCGGGATTGCTTACCGTTAACAGCCATCGCCATTTACGCGCGAGCAATAGCTGGTGCCTGGTTCATTATTATTGAGACGGCAGTTTTTGTATCGGGGGAATTATGATTCGCACCACCGAAGAGCTATACCAGCTATATCCTGAGCCAAAGGAGAGAGCGCTGAAGAAGCAGCTATCGCGACTTGACCGGCACTGCCAGCGATTTATCGAGCTTGCTCCCTTTGTGGTCATCGCCACTGGAAACGCATCGGGCTTTGATGCGTCGCCACGCGGGGGAGAGCCAGGTTTCATCAAGGTGGTTGATGATCTTACTTTGGTGATTCCAGATTCTCCAGGTAATAACCGATTGGATTCACTTAAAAATATTGTCGAGAGCGGTCGGGCTGGATTGCTGTTTTTAATCCCCGGGGTCGATGAGACGCTACGCATAAATGGCGCGGCGCATGTCTCGGTGGATGAGGAAAAGCGGCAGCTTTTTGCATCAGAGAAGCGAGCACCAAAGGTGGTTATTGAGGTGACGGTTGAGGAGGCTTACCTTCACTGCGCTAAAGCCTTTATGCGCTCCAAACTATGGGCAGATGAGAGCCGTCGCGAGCGTTCCGTATTGCCGACGATGGGGCAGATGATTCACGAGCAAATAGGTCGTAGCGGCTCCCCCGAGTCACAGGAAGAGATGCTTGCGCGTTACGCACAAGATATTTAGCACCTCAGGGGCCCTCATCATCATGCAGGAAGATCTCGATCATGAGTGACGTAAAGAGCAGAGTATTAACCCCGCAAGATTGGCAGCTTTATAAGTTGGCGCGGTTGAACTCTCTTGAGGATGCGCCTGACTCTTTTGGCTCAACTTACGAGCAGGAAGTAACGCTCTCAGACACTGAATGGCAGACACGCTTGGATCTGAAATGGCGAGGCCTGGACGCTCTGCCCTTAATTGCTGAGTTGGAGGGCCAAGCGGTTGGCCTAGCCTGGGGGGTAATACATGAGCCCGATACGAAAATGGCGCATATCTACCAAATGTGGGTTTCACCTGCGCTGCGAGGGAAGGGGATCGCCAAGTCTCTTCTATATGAAATTAGTACCTGGGCTGTAAATAAAGGGTGTGAGTGTATAAAGCTCGCAGTAACAACAAGCAACGAAGCTGCAGTTGGTTTTTATACCTCGTCTGGATATCTTCCAACGGGGCCGCTTGAAGCGCTGAGGGTTGGTTCCGCGCTTATGGTGCAGCCAATGGTTAAACGGTTGGGTAATACGCAATAACACTCAGTCTGAGTGAACCGACATAGTAGCCGACAGCTTCAAATTCAAAAATATCGAATTTAATTTAAAAGAGCATTTCTGTTAGCCCAATGCTCTCAGTACAGCCTTTGGTTCCTTGGCAACGATATGCAGTAATGCCAGCGCTGGACCATGGGAAGTGCGATCACCTCGTTCCCAATGTCGTAGTACGGTTATCAGCATTGCCACGTTAACTGTAACCGCCCATTTTTTGAAACCGCACTGCGCATTCATTCTTGTGTCGTCAGGGCTTCACGAAACAGGGTCTCGCGAAAGAGGGCCTCAATGCGTTCCTGGGTACGGGCATACCAAGTCTCGTCCTTGGTCACCGCACCCTGGGCGTTGATGGGGTGGGTGGGAATATGCAGGCGCATGTCCAGGCCACTGTCGCGGTGGGTGGTA
This sequence comes from Vreelandella sp. 2A-K22, assembly GCF_054065485.1. Taxonomy (NCBI): domain Bacteria; kingdom Pseudomonadati; phylum Pseudomonadota; class Gammaproteobacteria; order Oceanospirillales; family Halomonadaceae; genus Vreelandella; species Vreelandella sp. 2A-K22. The sequence continues at coordinate 125,902 of NZ_JBSUGC010000013.1, forward strand.
ACCTGCATAGCAGCAGAGCGTCGCGTTGGGCCATAGGGGATATGCCGGGCCAACTCCACTTGGCGCTCGCTGGTGGTGGCGAAGCGGATAAATGTTTGGGCCGCCTCGGGGTTCGGGGCACCGCGGGGGATCGCCCAGGTCTCATGTTCCTGGAGCTGGCCGTCCCAGAGGATCTCGATGGGCAGGTCGCGCTCCACCATGGCGGCGAAGAAGCGGCCATTGTAGCCGGAAGCCATGACCACCTGGCCCTCCTCCAGCAGGCGCACCGGGGTTTCACCGGCCTCCCACCAGTGGATATTGTCGATGCTTTGCAGCCGGGCGAAGGCCAAGTCCAGGCCGCGGCGGGTACTGAGCAGACGGTAGAGTTCTTCCCGGGGAACCCGGTAGGCGAGTAGCGCCCACTCCAGATTAGCCGCGGGGGTGCGCTGTAAGGCCCGGGGGCCAGGGAAACGCTGTTGATCGAAGAGATCGGCGATGCGAGTGGGGCGCTCCCCGGGGAAAGCATCACGGCGATAGGCCACGACGGTGGCAAAGATCGAATGGCTGATAAAACAGCGACCCAGGGCGCCAGGAAGGAAATCTTGGGATGCCGGAGTGCCGTCCGGCGCTGAGGCGGTTAGCTCGGGGGGGAGTGGCTCCAGTAGGCCCTCTTCGCAGGCTGCCATGGCCTCGCTGCGGGTCATATCGAGTACGTCCCAGGGGACATCGTTCTCCGCCACGGCCTGGCGCAGTTCCGTCAGGCCGCCGTTATAGCTGTCCACTGCCACCGGTACATCATGGGCCTCGGTGAAGGGTGTGAAGAGGGCACTGCGCTGGGCGTGCTCGTAGGCACCGCCCCAGCTCAATACCGTCAGAGAGTCGGCAGTGTCGGGCACTTCCGCCCTGATGGGGGTTGCCAGGACGAGCAGCCCGGCCAGAAGTCCTGGGATCAATCGTCTAGCCAGCACCGTGTTCCTCCCGTCGTAGGGCGTCGCTGTGATGCAAGAAGGCTCGAGCAATGCTCGACTCATAGGCCACCCCCAAGAAGCGCCGTTCGTCATCCACGACGGCGATGGCCTCGCCGGTGACCTTTTGTAGCTGCTGCATTGCCTCCCAAAGTGAGGCGTGCGGATCTAGCACTGGGCGGGGCGTTTCGGGACAGTCGGCCAGGGTTGTGGCCTCGCTGCCTTCGCGGAAGGTCTCCAGGCTCGCCAGGGTCACGCAGCCTTGGTAGCGCCCTCGGCCGTCCACCAGATAAGCTTCGCCATGGCCCGCTTGACAAAGGCGCGAGATGGCCGCTTTCAGTGGGGTCGCGGGGGCCAGGGTGACGGCATCATGACTAATCAACTCGGTCAACCGCGCCTCCTGGAGCACGGCGCGGCTGCGGCCAGCGGAGAGATCCAAACCACGGCGGGCTAATTGAATATCGAATAGCGAGCGGCCGAACAGTTGGGCGGCCAGAGGATTGGCTAGCGTGACGCTGGCCAGGGCGGCGGTGGTCAACGCATAGCTGCCGGTAAGTTCGAAGACGATCAGCAGGGTGGTAAGAGGCGCGCCGAGAACCGGTGCGGTGACCGCGACCATGCCGCACACCGCATAGAAGATAAACGTCTCCTGGCCACCGCCCAGCTCCGCTACCAGGGTGCCGGCTAGGGCGCCGAAGAGGGTGCCGATCACCAGCGCTGGGCTGAAGACACCACCAGCGAAACCCAGCCCCAGGCACAAAGCGGTCGCGGCCAGCTTTAGTAGCAGTACCATCAGCAGCTCGCCGCCGCCGTAGGCCCCGGGCAAGGTGGCGAAGCGCAGGGTTTCTTGGCCCATGCCGAGAATATCGGGTACCCAAAGAGCCGTTAGGCCGAGCAAAGCCCCGGCTAGTGCGGGATGAAGGCTGGTGGGTAGCGGTAGCCGCTTGGCCAGCTGGCCCATGGCAAGAATGGCATGCATATAGCCTCCAGCCACCAAGGCGCCTAGGCCACCCAAGGCTAGGAAAAGGGCGAATTCCCAAGGTTGAGGCACGCCAGGCTCAGTGATATGGAACAGCGTCCCCTGAGCAAGCAACTGAGTGGCCAGCACATAGCCGACGATGGCGGCGGCAGCCACTGGCGCGAAGGCGCGCAGGGCATAGTGGCGTAGCACGACTTCGTGGGCGAAGACAATGCCCGCCAGTGGCGCATTGAAGGCCGCAGCGATGGCTGCCGCTACCCCGCAAGCGATAGTGATATTGTCCTCTGAGCGCCCCAGGCGCAGCAAGCGTGTGATTAGGGAGCCGAGAGTCGCGCCGAGATGTACCAGGGGGCCGTACTGACCCACCGAGGCGCCTGCGCCTAACGACACCAAACCGCTTAACGCTGAGAGAGCACCAGCCTTGGCGGGTAGGCGACCTCGGCGGGTCTGGACGGCAGCGATGGCGTCGGCAGGGGTATGGGAGCGGCCCCCAGGCAGGCCGCGGTGCAGTTGACCAACGAGCAGCCCCCCAAGGGTTGGCACCAGCAGGGTAGCCAGTATCACCAGAGAGGTGTCTGCAGCCATCATCTGGCCTCGGGGGGAGATCAACAGCAGGTCGTTGAGCCATACCACCGCATTGACGAAGCCAACGGCTACAAGAGCCGCCACTCCGCCGACGACACTGCCCAAGAGTACCAAGCCAAGGAAACGCAAGACTGCCAGGGGGTGTCGGGGCGAAACGCTGTCTGTGCTGGGGGAGTCCATTTACCCGTTATAGGCGCTATCCGATCAGCGGGCAAGCGGCGCGCCGGCGCCATGCCGTCAGAGCTGCCTGGCGCCGGGGGAGGACTTACAGCGCTGAGATTTTAGCGCGCTGTTCTTCCAGCAACTGCTTGGTGGCTTGGAATTCGGCCAGCTTGCCGCGCTCTTTATCCACCACCGCTACCGGGGCTTTGGCGATAAAGCCGTCGTTGCTAAGCTTCTTCTCGATGCCGCCGATCAGCTTGTCCTGCTTCTCAATCTCTTTGCTTAAGCGGGCGATTTCGGCGTCTTTGTCGATCAGATCCGCCATCGGTACCAGCACTTCCATATCGCCCACCAATTGCGTGGCTGAGAGCGGGGCATCGTCTGGGTTTTCAAGCCAGGTAACGCTTTCCAGCTTGGCGAGTTTGGAAAGGAAGCGACGGTTGCTCTCCAGGCGCTCGGCGTCTTCGGGCTTGCCTTTGGTGAGCAGCACGTCAAGCGGTTTGCCGGGGGCGATGTTCATTTCGGCGCGGATGTTACGCACGGCGATGATGACGCCTTTCAACCACTCGATATCCAGGCTGGCCTGGTCGTCGATTTTGCTTTCGTCGGCTTCTGGCCAGGCTTGCAGCATGATCGACGCATCGTCACCCATATACACACCTGCCAGCGGCGACACGCGCTGCCAGATCTCTTCGGTAATATAAGGCATCATCGGGTGAGCAAGGCGCAGAATCGCTTCGAGTACGCGTACCAGCGTGCGGCGGGTACCGCGCTTGGCTTCTGCCGTGGCATTTTCATCCCACAAAACAGGCTTGGAAAGCTCCAGGTACCAGTCGCAGTACTCGTTCCAGACGAACTCATACAGCGCCTGGGAGGCGTGGTCGAAACGGTACTCGTCCATCGCCTTGGTGACCTGGGCTTCGGTTTTCTGCAGCTGCGAGATAATCCAGCGGTCGGCCAGTGAAAGCTCAACCTCTTCACCACCAGTGCCGCAATCTTCGCCTTCGGCGTTCATCAGCACGTAGCGCGAGGCGTTCCACAGCTTGTTGCAGAAGTTGCGGTAGCCGTCCAGGCGGCTCATATCAAACTTGATATCACGCCCGGTGGTGGCTTGGGAGAGGAACGTAAAGCGCAGCGCATCGGTGCCGTGGGCTTCAATACCATCTTTAAACTCGTCCTTGGTCGCTTTGGCAATCGCCTTGGCCTGTTTCGGCTGCATCATATTGCCGGTGCGCTTTTCGAGCAGCTCATCCAGCGTGATGCCGTCGATCAGGTCGATGGGGTCGAGTACGTTGCCCTTGGATTTGGACATCTTCTGCCCCTGGCCGTCGCGCACCAGACCATGCACGTAAACCGTTTTGAACGGTACCTGCTTGGTGAACTTCAGGGTCATCATGATCATCCGGGCAACCCAGAAGAAGATGATGTCAAAGCCGGTGACCAGCACGCTGCTGGGGTGGAAAGTCTCCAGCTCCGGCGTCTCTTCCGGCCAGCCGAGGGTGCCGAACGTCCACAGGCCCGAGCTGAACCAGGTATCGAGTACGTCTTCATCTTGCGTCAAGGTGACATCGGGGCCGAGTTTATGCTTCTCGCGAGCCTCGGCTTCGCTGCGGGCAACATAGACATTGCCTTCCTCGTCGTACCAGGCCGGGATGCGGTGGCCCCACCACAGCTGGCGGGAGATACACCAATCCTGCAGGTCGCGCATCCAGGCGAAGTACATGTTCTCGTAGTTTTTGGGCACGAACTGGATATCGCCATTTTCCACCGCTTCGATGGCGGGCTTGGCGAGGGACTCCACGGCCACAAACCATTGGTCGGTGAGCAGCGGCTCGATGACATCGCCCGAACGGTCACCATAAGGCAGGGTGTTGTTAACGGCTTCGACTTGCTCTAGCAGGCCCAGGGCATCCATGTCGGCAACGATCTGCTTGCGCGCTTCAAAGCGGTCGAGACCTGCGTACTTGGCAGGCAGAGTGGCGTCTACATCGGGCTGGGGTTGACCTTTCAGGTCGAAGATCTCGGCCTGCTCAAGGATTGCCGCGTCTTTGGAGAAGACGTTGATCAGCAGGTGGTTCTGGCGCTTGCCGACCTCGTAGTCGTTGAAGTCGTGGGCGGGGGTGATCTTGACGCAGCCCGAACCTTTCTCCATATCGGCGTGCTCGTCAGCAACCACCGGAATTCGGCGACCGACCAACGGCAGCTCGATAAATTTGCCGACCAGGGAGGCGTAGCGCTCATCGTCTGGATTCACTGCCACGCCGGTATCGCCCAGCAGGGTCTCCGGGCGGGTGGTGGCGACTACAAGGTAATCCTTGCCATCGTCGGTTTTGACGCCGTCCGCCAGCGGGTAGCGGAAATGCCAGAAGCTACCCTGCTGCTCTTTGTTCTCCACTTCCAGGTCAGAAATGGCGGTGTGTAGTGTCGGATCCCAGTTGACCAGGCGCTTGCCACGATAGATCAACTTCTCTTCGTGCAGGCGCACAAACACTTCTTGCACCGCCTTATAGAAGCCGTCGTCCATGGTGAAGCGTTCGCGAGACCAGTCGACGCTAGCGCCCATGCGGCGCAGCTGGCGGGTAATATGGCCGCCGGATTCGTGTTTCCACTCCCACACCTTGTCGATAAACGCATCGCGGCCAAGGTCGTGGCGGGTCTTGCCCTCTTCAGCTGCAATCTTGCGCTCCACCAGCATCTGCGTGGCGATACCGGCGTGGTCGGTGCCTACCTGCCACAGAGTGTTGTTCCCCTGCATCCGCTTCCAGCGCGTCAGGGTATCCATAATGGTGTCCTGGAACGCATGGCCCATGTGCAGGCTGCCAGTCACATTGGGCGGTGGAATCATGATCGAAAAAGGCGTGCCCTGGCCGGAGGGAGCAAAACGGTTGTCAGCTTCCCAGCGCTCGTACCAGCGGGTTTCGATCTGTTCGGGTTGGTAGGTCTTTTCCATGGAGAGTTGGCTCACGGCTGGCGAGAAATGTGTATAAGTGCATAGATGAATGGGCGTGAGTATACCGCGTAAGGGCCGTGGTCGTCAGGGGCTACTCACGCTCTATTGTGGGTGCACAGTACGTATGTGATGTGTTTATGAGAGCTGTTTATGGGCAGAAAATCCGCGCATGGCGATTAGCCCGAGGATGGGGCCCGGCAATAGCCACCAAATGACAGCCAGCGACTGGCTCGACCACAGCGCTGTGACCAGTGCAATGGAAGGAATGGTCAGCCCAAAGCCGATAGCGTTCATCATCGCCAGCGCTGCGCCTAGCCGCTCGGGTGGAGCCGTGGCGCTGGCCAGCGCAGAGAACTGCGCGGAGTCGGCAATAACGCTAACGCCCCATACGCCGAGTAGCATCAGCAGCAGCCAGGGCGAGGCGCCGCCCAACAGGGGATAAACTAAACAGAGCGTACCGGAGGTTGCCAATGCCACGCAGGCCACTCGATCACTGCCAATCTGGCGGCTCCATTTGCCTGCAAGCACGCAGCCCGGTAAGCCCAACGCGATCACAGCAAAACTTAGCCACGGTTGAGCGCTGTTTGAAGCGCCCCAGCGTTCCAGCTCCCGGGCGACCAGAAACGGCACCAGCGCCCAAAGGGCGTAAAGCTCCCAGCAGTGGCCGAAATAACCCAGTGCGGCGGCACGAAAGCGGGGCTGTTTGAAAGCGGCCAGGCCTGCCCAGGGGCGGCCGCTTTTGGCGGTGGCTGGCAGGTGGGGGCCAACGCCCAGCTTGAAAATCATAAGCGCAGCGGCCAGCGCCAGCAGTGACGCCAGCAGCAGCGGCCACTGCCAGGGTAAATGCAGCGTTAAACCGCGCAGCAGGTGCGGCGAGGCAATGCCCAGGGTCAGCATGCCCACCAGCCAACCCAGCGCGGCGCCGGCGTGGCTGGGTGTCCAGCTCACTACCAGCTTCATGCCTAGCGGATAAATCCCCGCCAGGCAAAGCCCGGTCGCAAAGCGCGCAACAGCGGCGAGCGTTACGCTCTCGGCCACGCCAATAAAGGCGGCGTTGATCAGTGCGCCGAGAACGGCAGAAATCGCAAACAGGTGGCTGGCGCGAATGCGGTCGGCAAGGCCGGTGGTGGCAATCAATAGCGTGCCGCTAATAAACCCGGCCTGAACGGCGATGGTGAGCAGACCCAAATCGCTTTCGCTAAGGCCTACCGCATCCTGAAGCGCCAAGCCAACGCCATTGACGCTAAACCACAGTGAGGTGCCAAACAGTTGGGCGATGACAATCGTAACAAGCGGGTAGCGCGTGAACACGTTTACGTCTCCATGAGGGCAAAGGGCGCAGCCAGAGCCCGCTAATGGTAATCAACAATTTACCGTTACGACGAATTTTTTAAAAACAGCAGTGTCGGACCACGAGGCCCGTCAGGATTCGTCGGGCAGGAAGTACAAATTTGTTCGCAATTGGAGTTTTTATGCACGTAGCCAAGCTTTTCCTTCCAGCAGTTGCAGCACTGGCATTCAGTGTTCCCGCCATGGCCCAGCAAATGGCTGGTGGCACCCCCAGTGTCGATGACCAAGTTGATCAACTTGACGAAATGGTCGATCTGGATGAAGGCCAGAAAGAAGAGATGAGCAACCTCTTGACCCAGATGCAAGATAAAATCAGTGGCAAGGAGCAGGAAGCCCGGCAGTTGCAACAGCAACTCGGCGAGCAGGTTCAGCCCGATTACGATGAAGCTGCCATTCGTGCGGACGCGGAGCGCCTTGGTGACCTAACGGCCGAGATGACCGCTGATAGCATCATCTTACAGTCTCAGATCGAAGGCGTATTCACTCAAGAACAGCGCGAACAACTTGACGAGGCCATGGCTCAACGGCAGGAGCAAATGCAACAACAGATGCAGGAGCAGATGCAGCAACAGGGTGGCTAAGGCAAAGACGCCTGGGACGCACTGACAACGATTGCCCAACTCTGTTGACGGCCCCGCCAAGTGCGGGGTCACGTGTTTAGGGTGTAGGGTCTCCTCGGCCATTTACCCCAATTTATGCGGCACGACCTCATGGCCCAGTTCTTTATAGCGCTGCCAGCAGGCGCGTTTGGCGATCAGCACTTGTTGGTGCTGATTGATGATCTCGGCAATTCGTGCGTAGCGCTCTACGCCTTCGGGTATTTCCGGGTGCAGATTAAGCAGCGCGGTTTCTTCTGTCGGAACCGGCAACTGCTGCCAGCCTAGCGTGATTGGTACGCTGGCGGCCATCTCGCTATCTTCCAGGGCATGGGGTAAATAGGCGTCTGGGCGGAAATTCCACAGCGCGCTATCGGCCTGCTCGGCGAGGGCCTTGTCTTCGCAGTGCAGGTGCAGGCGGTAGCCTTTACGCCAGATGGTCTCGGCCAGTTTGCAGGCAAACTGCAAGCGCGCCTCCAGGGTGGTATCGGGCAGGATATAGAAATCAATGCGCGCCATAGCGGTTCCAGGTAAGCGGTTTCAGTTACGTCGATGACAAACAGCACCGCCGCAAGAATGCGGCGGTGCTGGAAGGATAAGCGTTGGTTTTAAACCCGCTTAAACCAGCTGGGTGAGCCAGCCGTACTTATCTTCACTGCGGCCGTACTGCAGGTCGAGCAGCTTGGTACGCAGTCGCATGGCGATCTCGTTGTTGCCACCCGCTGTGAGCTTGATACGCTCGTTTTCAGTGACCAGTTCACCTACCGGAGTGATGACCGCGGCGGTGCCGCAGGCAAAGACTTCGGTGATCTCGCCAGACGCCGCACCTTCACGCCACTCATCGATGCTGATGGCGCGCTCTTCCGGCGTCAGGCCTTCGTCCTTGGCCAGCGTCAGTATGGAGTTGCGGGTCACGCCCTCCAGAATGGTGTCGGTCAGGCGTGGAGTAACGACGCGGCCATCTTTGAAAACAAAGAACAGGTTCATGCCGCCCAGCTCTTCAATCCACTTGTTTTCTGCAGCATCGAGGAAGGCGACCTGGCCACACTTGTGAGCCTCGGCCTCTTTCTGTGCAGCCAATGAAGCGGCGTAGTTGCCGCCACACTTGGCAAAGCCGGTGCCGCCTGCGGCCGCGCGCTTGTAATTCGAGGAGAGCCAGATCGAGACCGGTGAAACGCCGCCTTTAAAGTAGGCCGCTGCCGGGGAGGCGATCACATAGTAGTCGACTTCCTGTGATGGGCGTACGCCCAGGAAGGCTTCAGAGGCGATCATGAATGGACGCAGATAGAGGCTGCACTCGTCAGCGGCACTGGCAGGCGTAGGTACCCACGCTTGATCCTGAGCGAGCAGCGCTTTCAGCGAGCCGATAAAGTCTTCGTCGGACAGCTCCGGCAGCGCCAAACGACGGGCACTGCGGCGAAAACGTTCGGCGTTTTTCTCTGGGCGGAATGTCCAGATAGAGCCGTCGGCGTGGCGATAAGCTTTGATGCCCTCAAAAATCTCCTGGCCGTAATGCAGCACAGAGGCAGCGGGATCCAGCGTTAGCGGGCCGTAAGGGCGCACTTGGTGGCCGTGCCAGTCGGCGTCAACCGTCCAGCGCACATGGGCCATGTGATCGGTAAAGTGTTTGCCAAAGCCGGGGTTTTTGAGAATGTTGTCACGGATCTCATCGGCTATCGGCTGGTTGGATGGCAGAATCTCAAAGTTAGTGGGCACGGCATGTTCTCTCTACTTGATCCAAGCCCTGAAGGGCAAATATAGGCGTCATAATGGGTGTAGCGTGTGCCTTGAGATAAGGCACACGCTAATGGGTTTAGGTGTAACGGTTGCGTCAAATAAAGGCAACCGTTGATTGCCTGATTGTGTTGTTAGACGTCGCTATTTTCTACTTGGGCATCTGCTTCACGGTCAAGCAGGTACTGGGTTAACAGCCCAACGGGGCGACCGGTGGCGCCTTTTTGCTTGCCGGAGTGCCAGGCGGTGCCGGCGATATCCAGGTGCGCCCAGGGGAAGTGGTCGGCAAAGCGTGACAAGAAGCACGCAGCGGTAATCGTGCCCGCGGGGCGGCCACCAATATTGGCCAGGTCGGCAAAGTTGGACTCAAGCTGCTCTTGGTACTCATCCCAAAGCGGCAGGTGCCAAGCGCGATCCCAAGCCCCTTCACCTGCGTCTAATAGATCCAGCGCTAGGTCATCGTCGTTGGAGAGCAGCCCGGTGGCGTGGTGGCCCAGACCGACAATGACTGCGCCGGTCAAGGTGGCAATATCCACGACGCTGGCCGGGGTAAAGCGCTCGGCGTAGGTCAACGCATCGCACAGCACCAGACGGCCTTCCGCGTCGGTGTTAAGCACTTCGACGGTCAGGCCTTTAAGGGTTTTGATGATATCGCCGGGCTTGGTGGCGTGGCCGTCGGGCATGTTTTCCGCCGCGGCGATGATAAATACCAGGTTGAGCTTGGGCTTGATCGCCAATACCGCTTTGACGGTGCCGAACACGCTGGCGGCGCCGCACATGTCGAACTTCATTTCGTCCATGCCTTCGCCCGGCTTGAGCGAAATACCGCCGGTGTCAAAGGTAATGCCTTTGCCGATCAGCACGTGGGGTGCTTCTTCGCTTTCTTCGGCGCCCTGGTACTTCATAACGATCAGGCGTGTCGGCTCTTTGCTGCCGCGGCCTACGGATAGTAGCGAGCCTGCACCCAGGGCTTCCAGCGCTTCTTCATCGAGAATATCGACCTCGAGCGCGCCTTGTGAGTCGCGACCCAACTGCTCTGCCTGCTCGGCTAAATAGCTGGGCGTACAGACGTTACCGGGCAGGTTGCCCAGCGTGCGGGTGTAGTTGATGCCTTGGCCAATAGCGTTGCCCACTAACGCACCCTGCTTAACCTGCGGGACAGCGTCAGCATCGGTGATAATTAACGTCAGCTTGGCAAGGCTGGGGGCTGGCGCGGGCGAGGATTTGAACTGGTCAAAGCGATAGATAGCCCGCTCCGCAGCTTCCATTACCTTGCGCGCTTTCCAGGCCGCATCGCGGTCAGTCAACGGAACATCGCCAAATACTACGCTGGCTTCGTCAATAGGCAGTTTCACTAGCGCTGTCATGGCCGCATCCAGCGCCTTGATGAAGGCCGCTTCCTGGCATTTTTCGCGCTCTCCCAAGCCCACCAGCAAAATGCGTTCGGCCCCCAGGCCTGGCGCAAAGGGTATCAGTTGCACGTTGCCCAGTGCTGCGTCAAAGTCGCCGCGTTCGAGCAATTGGCCAATCAAGCGCTCGCTGGCGTCGTCCAGTTTGGCAACGGTGGGCAGGAAGTCGCCCCCTTTATAAACCGGCACCAAAAGGCAGGGTGTTTCAGCTTTGGCTGGGTTCGCGGTCTGAACGGAAAATTCCATGACGGCTCCAACAAGACAAGCATCGAGGGATTCGGGATAATGCCCCGTTGCTTTTGATTTTGAAAAGGGACTGAAAATAGTTTGATTAGTGTACCCAAGCCATACGCTTATTGCATGGCATCCTGCACGACTAGCCGGAGAGCGCGTTGATTTTATTTCGATATCTAACTCGCGAAGTGTTACTCACCATGTCGGCAGTCGCTGGCATTCTACTGCTGGTGATTATGGGCAGCCGCTTTATCCGCTATTTTTCGGACGCGGCGGAGGGCGATATTCCCGTCACCATGCTAGGCAGTCTGATGATGTTTCACCTGCCTGGCTTTATGGAACTGATTCTACCGCTGTCGTTTTTTCTAGGCATCCTGCTCGCCTACGGGCAGCTCTATATGAACAGCGAAATCACTGTAATGGTCGCCTGTGGGATGAGCCCCACGCGATTGTTGAAAGTGACTTTGCTGCCCGCCAGCGTCGTCGCGGTACTGGTCGGTGTCTGCAGCCTGTGGCTAACGCCTTTTGGGGCGCTGCAAACCGAGACCGCGCTGGAAGAACAGCGCAGTCGCCTGGATGTTTCCGTGTTGGCGCCGGGGCGCTTTCAAGAGTTCGGCGGTGGCCGTACCGCTTACATCGGCAGCTTCTCAAGCGACGGAACGGAAATGCAGGATGTGCTGGTGCACGAGCAGAACCAGCAGGGCGATGAAGGTACTCACGATTACGTTACCCGGGCGGCATCGGGCTATCAGGAAACCCGCCTCGAAACGGGTAGCCGTTTTCTGGTGTTGGATGACGGTGAGCGCTACGGGGTGACGCCGGGCGATAAGAGCGCCGAGCGGCTAACGTTTGAGCGTTATACATTGCGACTAGGGCTGAATCGCGACCGGCAGGAACTGGATTCACTGGAGTACGCCACTACGCCTGCGCTATGGAGTAATCCAAGCCCCCGTGCCCAAGCCCAGTGGCAGTGGCGGGCAGGGCTCCCGCTTATGGTGTTTGTGCTGGCCTTGATGGCGCAGCCGCTTTCCCGGGTTAATCCCCGCCAGGGTCGCTTTGGCAAACTGCTGCCCGCGGTATTTTTATACGTCGCCTATCTTAGTCTGCTGCTCGCGGTTGTCGATGCGATTGGCAGTGGCACTTGGTCCACCACGCTGGGCGTGTGGCCCGTGCATGGGCTGTTTTTAGGGCTGGGCCTATTATTGCTATGGCGCTCGCAACGCAAGGGGATGCGCTAATGGTGCTTGACCGTCTTGATCGTTATATCGCCCGCAACGTGCTGGCGGCCATTATCGTCGTTCAGTTCGTGCTGCTGGGGTTGGATATTACCATCGCTTATATCGATGATTTAGGCGATGTGCAGGCGGGCTATACCGCCTTCGATGCGCTGCTTTACCTGCTAATGCGCACGCCTTGGCGATTCTATCAGTACGCCCCGGTAGCCGTATTAATTGGCGCGCTGATTGGTTTAGGCAGCATGGCTTCCAGCAATGAGCTTACCGTTATGCGCGCCGCTGGGCGTTCTCTGGCGCGCATTGTGTGGGGGGTGATGAAACCCGTGCTGGTGGTCGTGGTCGTGGTGCTGTTAGTTGCCGAATACGTTAGCCCACGCACCGAGCAGTATGCCGAGGCGTGGCGGCTGGAAAAACTCCAGGGTGAAGGCGCCGTGTTGACCAGTCGCAGCGGCTGGCAGATAGAGGGCGACAGCGTCTACCGTTTTGGGGCAATTCGCGCGGATAACGTCGTGCTCGATTTAACCCGCTATCGCTTTGATGATCGCCAGCTGGTCGAAGCCACATATGCTCAGCGCGCACACTGGGAAAACGATGCCTGGCGTTTGGAAAACGTCGCTACCACGCGTATTTTTGACGATCACACTGAGTCTGAGCAGACGGCAAGCATGGGCTGGGACACCTCTTTCACCCCCACCCAGCTAGAGAGGCTGCTGCGCGATATTGAGAGTCAGGCGCCCAGCGAGCTTTGGGCCTATGCCCAGTTCCTTGAAGAGCAGAACCTGCAGAATGATCAGGCACTGCTGTATTTTTGGCAGAAGATGCTGATGCCGCTCACCATGGGGTCGCTGGTGCTGATTGCCGCCTCCTTTGTATTTGGCCCGCTGCGCACCGTGGCCGCTGGTACTCGGGTGTTTTATGGCGTTGTCACTGGGCTGAGCTTTAAGTACGTTCAGGATCTACTGGCGCCCGCCTCGACGATATTTGGCTTTTCTCCCGTCTGGGCCGTACTGGTGCCGACTCTGGCGTGCGCCGGGGTCGGGATCTATTTTCTACGTCGCAATGGTTAATGCCGCAATAGTTAGCCATCACAGCCTCGTATCGTCCAGAAACAGCCAGCAACCACGAAGAGAACTATGCAAACACGACGCTTTACTCAGTTGGACAGCGTATGGCCAGCCGGCCTTGGCCGACGACTGGGCGCCATGCTGTATGACGGCTTTTTGGTCACCGCGATTTGGATTGCGGTGACCGTCGTGCATATGCTGTTTTTCCGCTATGTGCTTGGTCAGCAGCCCGAGGAGATTGGCACCACGGCCAGCGATGTTTTGAGTTTGCAGCTCTTGCTGGTGTTTTTTGTCACACTGTTTTTTGTTTTCTCCTGGTCGCGCGGTGGTATGACCTTGGGTATGCAGGCATGGCGATTACGTGTGCAAACGGTAGACGGGTATTCACTGAACTTGAAGCAGTGCCTCATCCGCTGCGCGGTGGCGTGGTTCTCGCTGCTGGCGTTTGGTTTGGGCTACTTATGGGTGCTGTTCGATAAACAGCGGCGTAGCTGGCCGGATATTGCTTCCAACACGCAAACGGTGGTTTTGCCGAAAAAATAATTTCAGCTGGCATGGGGCAAAAAGTGCTTTTACGCCAGTATGTTATTTTGCGGCTCTTGCTTACTAAGACGAATGGCTAGCAAAGAGCAGTAATTTCTACTTGATAAGATGTATGCGAATCATTTACATTCATCTCATGATTTCTATGAGGTGTCGCCATGTACGTTTGCGTGTGCAAGGGAGTAACCGACCATCAGATTCGCCAGCACGTTAGCGACGGAGCGCGCAGCTGGCGAGAAGTACGCGAAGCAACCGGCTGCGCAACGCAGTGCGGTAAGTGCGCGTGCTACGCTAAATCAATTACCCGCGATGCCGTTCAGGAAGCACGTCAAGAAGCCGATATGGGCCTTGCCTACGCCGTGTGACGCGAATCACTATTGTTAGGGTTATCTTTAGCAAATAACTGATTTGCTTGAACTTTTAGTCATCTTATCTATACTCTCAGAAACGCTGGGGGTATAGCTATTTGCGCCTATACTCTTCTCCAAACGTAACTGCTTGATCGTATTGTCTAAACTAGATTAAACATCAGCATTACAGTAGAAAGGTGACGTCATGAAAGGTGATACGAAAGTTATTGAGCATCTCAATAAGGCGCTCGGCAACGAACTGGTTGCGATCAATCAGTACTTTTTGCACGCCAAAATGTATAAAGATTGGGGTCTGAAAGCCCTCGCCAAATGGGAATACGATGAGTCCATCGAAGAGATGCAGCACGCTGACAAGATCATCGAGCGTATCCTGTTCCTCGAAGGTATCCCCAACCTGCAAGACCTGGGCAAGCTGCACATCGGCGAAAACGTCAAAGAGATGCTCGAAAGCGATCTAAAAATTGAGCACGACGGCCGCAACGACTACATCGAAGCGATCACCTATTGCGAAAGCGTTAAAGATTACGTGACTCGCGATATGCTGCGTGACCTGCTCGCCGACGAAGAAGACCATATCGACCACATCGAAACGGAACTTGGTTTGATCGACAAGGTGGGTATTCAGAATTATATGCAGCGTCAAATGCAGATGGCAGGCGACGAGTAAAACGCTATCGCGCGTATGTCGCGTATGTATAGAAGTAAGCTAGCAACCAAAACTAGCTAAAAAGCAGCCAGTCAGGGCTAACTGACTGGCTGCTTTCGTTCTAAAGTCTCCTTTTATCTATCGATTTTCCTGCTTCCCTTTTCCCCTATGCGTTCCTTCACTACTTACCCATCTTCGCGGCAGCCTGGGTTTAGCGTTGAGGTGTGCCGATAGCCAACGGCGCTAACTTAGCCTGTGAGTGTCATAAGCCTGACATCGCCATGGTGTTGGATAGTTAATCGGGTATAGCAAGTTTAATAACTTAATCAGTCGTTTCTTAAGCTTAAGCAAGGGATTAACTCCATCATGATACTCAAACGCAGACCAATCCTGTTGGCGCTGGCTGCTGTGCTGGCCGCCACGCAAGCGGCAGGCGCGGCAGATAAGCATTTCAACCGCATCGCCAGCTTCGCGGTTCCCGATAACATGGCCGAGGGCGAGGATCGTACACGCGAGACCGCGCCTGAAATCATTGCTGCCTCCGGTGATGGCATGACGCTGGTGTATACCGATAGCCCGCTGGGCGTGATCGGGCGCATCAATATCAGCGACCCGGCTAATCCGCAACCGCTGGGTAATATCGTTATGGACGGTGAGCCTACGGCCGTATCGGTGCTCGGCAATATGGCCTATGTCGGAGTGAATACATCGGCTTCCTACAGCGAACCTTCCGGGGAACTGCGTACGGTCGATTTAGCCAGTGGCGAGATACTCGCCTCCTGCCCGCTGGACGGACAGCCCGATAGTGTGGCTTCCGCTGCGGCCCCCGATGGGCGCTTTGTCGCTGTCGCCATTGAGAACGAACGCGACGAAGAGGCGGGTGATGGACGTGTACCGCAGATGCCCGGCGGTTCCGTGGCACTGGTGGAGATCAATGCGGAAGGGCTGGTTAACTGCGACAGCCTGCTCTACGCCGACGTAACCGGGCTCGCCGAGATCGCCCCCGAGGATCCCGAGCCGGAGTTTGTCGATATCAATACCCTGGGTGAGACCGTCGTCACCGTGCAGGAGAACAACCACCTGGTGGTGCTCGACTACGCCGGAAAGGTGGTGGCGGATTTCAGTGCCGGGACTGTCGACCTGGACGGCATTGACGCCAGCGATGACGGTGCGCTGATTTTCAACGAGCAGCAAGCCGAGCGCCTGCGTGAGCCGGACGCTTTGCAGTGGATCGACAACGACCACTTCGCTATTGCCAACGAAGGCGATATGGATGGCGGCGCGCGCGGCTGGACGATCTTCAACAAGCGTGGCGAGGTGGTATACGAGTCAGGTACTTCATTCGAGCGCGCGGTGATTGAAGCGGGTCACTACCCCGATAAGCGTTCGGATGCCAAAGGCAGCGAGCCGGAGGGGATGGAGTTTGCGGTGTTCGAAGGTACGCCCTATGTCTTCCTGCTTTCCGAGCGCGGCTCGCTGGTGGGCGTTTATGACGTTAGCAACCTGGCCGAACCGCAGCTCACCCAGCTACTGCCCTCGGGCCTGTCTCCCGAAGGCGCCGTGGCGATTCCCAGCCGTGGCCTGTTAGCCACCGCCAATGAAGGGGATCTGGGCGAAGACGGCGGCCCCCGCGCCCATGTCATGATTTATCAATACCAGGATGCGCCAGCGGTCTATCCCACCCTGACCTCGGCGGGCGCTGATGAACTGATCGGCTGGGGCGCACTTTCCGGTTTGGTCGCCGCTGATGACATGCTCTACGCGGTCAACGACAGCTTCTACAGCGCCCAGCCGCGCATCTTTACCATCGACCCTTCTGCGTCCCCTGCGCGGATTACTGCAGCGCTTGATGTAACCCGCAACGGTGAGTCAGCCCTGGGGCTCGATATGGAGGGTATTACCACCGATGGTGAAGGCGGTTTCTGGATCGCTTCCGAAGGGAATGCTAAAGACCTTGCCAATACCCTCTATCATGTCGATGCAGATGGCGCGATTACCGATGAGATTGCGTTACCCGATGTGCTCGCCCAGCAGGCGCTGAAGTGGGGGCTGGAAGGCGTTACGCGGATTGATAATCAGCTCTGGCTGGCGGTACAGCGCCCCTGGCAGGATGACCCCAAAGGCATGGCCAAGCTGCTGCGTTTTGATATCGACAGTGGCGAGTGGGGCGCTGTTCATTACCCGCTGGATAACGTGGAACAGGGCTGGATTGGCCTCTCCGAAATCACCGCCCATGGCGATTGGCTGTATTTGATCGAGCGCGACAACCAGATCGGCGCCGAGGCGAAGGTCAAGCAAGTGACCCGCATTGCACTGGACGGCCTGGAACCCGTCCCGCTGGGCGGTGAGCTGCCGGTGGTCGAGAAACAGCTAGTACGCGACCTGATTCCCGACCTAGCCAGCTACAACGGCTTTGTGGTGGACAAGATTGAAGGAATGGCGGTCAACGATAATGGCAACGCCTGGCTGGTCAGCGACAACGACGGTGTGGACGATAGTTCCGGCGAGACCTACTTCTGGTCGATACCGCTGGAGTAGTTCCCTGCCTGTATTCGTCTATACCGCAGCAGCATGGAAGCGATAAACATGAGGAGTAGGGGAGAAAAGGTAGGATAAAAGAGATAGGAGAAAAAGCGAGGGCGCGCATCAAACACGGTTATGTGGCTGATGTGTGCCCTTTTTTGTGGCGTGGCTCTTGTGTGGAGAGTGTCTTGTGAAGAGCGTCCTGTGAAGAGAGTGTGGCGGTAACGTTATGGAGCGCCTAACTATTTAGCTGCAATTTTAGCTGCAATCGCCTCACCGCTGTCCACAAACTGGCTCGGTACCGCCGGTTCATCAACGGCAAAAGTTGCCCGGCTTAGGCGACGGACACGCTTCATAAACAGCGCAATGCAAAGGAGCGTACCTAACGCGGCCACCACATAGCTTAGCTGCAGCGGTAGACCAAAACCGATCGGCGCGTAGGCTAAGTAGGTAAACGTGGCCATGGTCATAAAGGTGGCTGGGATTGAGGTAATCCAGTGAGGCTTACGCGACAGCACCAGGTACATAGTACCCACCCACAGCGCGATCACGGCGGTGGTTTGGTTCGCCCAGGAGAAGTAGCGCCACAGCAGTGTGAAGTCCATGTGCGTTAACGCGTAAGACACCACAAATAGCGGTAGAGCGACCATGACGCGCTTCATAATCGGCTTTTGATCGATCTTAATGTAGTCGGCGATGATCATCCGCGCGCTGCGGAAAGCGGTATCGCCAGAGGTGATCGGCAGCACAATAACGCCGAGTACCGCCAGGGTGCCGCCTATAGCGCCGAGCATGGTGGTAGAAACTTCGCTTACCACCGCAGCAGGGCCACCGGCCGCCAGCACATCGGAAAGCGACTGGTCGCCGTAGAACAGGCTCATGGCGGCGGCCGCCCAGACCATCGCGATAATGCCTTCGGTGATCATCATGCCGTAGAAAATTTTGCGACCATTGGTTTCGTTTTGGGTGGTGCGCGAAATAATCGGCGTTTGGGTGGCATGAAAACCTGAAAGCGCGCCGCAGGAGATGGTTAAAAACAGCAGCGGGAAAATCGGTGCGGCGTCAGGGTGCATGTTCTGGAACGAGAGCTCAGGAATTGGAGCGCCCGTGATGATCAAGCCGATACCGATACCCGCCGCGCTGAACAGCAGCAGGGCGCCAAAATAGGGGTAGATACGGCCAATGACCTTATCAATCGGCAGCAGGGTGGCGATCAAGTAATAAATAAAGATAGCGACGATGATCAGCGTTAACGACAGCGAGGTCATATTGGCCAGCAGCGCCGCAGGCGAGGTGACGAATACCGTACCGACTAAAAGCAGCAGCAGAATCGCGAAACCATTGACCACATGCTTCATCGCTTTACCCAGGAACTTGCCGGCCAGTTGCGGCAGGTGAGCGCCGTGGTTGCGGATCGAGATCATGCCGGTCAGGTAATCGTGAACAGCACCGGCAAAGATACAGCCAATCACAATCCACACAAACGCCACTGGCCCATACAGAGCGCCGAGAATCGGGCCAAAAATAGGGCCGACACCGGCAATGTTTAATAACTGAATGAGTGAATTGCGCGTAGTGTTCATCGGGACATAGTCGATGTTGTCGCGCATGCTGAAAGCGGGCGTCTGACGCTTGCGGTCAGTTACAAACACACGCTCAACGAATTTCCCATAGGTAAAGTAGCCCGCTATCAGCAGCAGGATCGATACGATAAAGGTGATCATCTAAGGTACCTAGAGCAGTGAGGGGGGTGGGCGAGCATGCCGGAGAGCATGCAAGCAGGCACTTCTTTAGCAGAGCTGAATGTACAGATAACCACTATAAAATCACAGTTAGACTTTAGTGGGCCGTAAGCAAAAAAAATGGACAGCCGAGTGGCTGCCCATTTTGTCGATTAACAACAACGGTAAAGCTTAAGACTCAACGACGCCACAGGCCATCCGGGTGCCGCCGCCGCCCAGGTGGGGTTCATCTTTGTAGGTGTCGCCACCTTCATGAATCATCAGGCTGCGCCCCGGCATATCTTCCATGCTTAGGCGAGGGGCTAGAACGGGTAGACTGGCTTCTCCCTCTTCATTAACGGTTAGCACCGGCAGATCGCCTAAATGACCTTCGCCATAGGGGCCTTGGTGCGTGCCGGTTTCTTCGGGGTCATAGTGACCACCTGCTGACAGCGCAGCGGTCATTTCGCCGCTGTCATTCTCGGCAGGGTCGCAGCTGGCGTTCTGGTGGACGTGAAAACCGTAAACACCGGGCTCAAGATCCATCAGCGAAGGTGTCAGCAGTAAGCCGTGATCCGTATGCTCAAGGGATACGGTACCGATTGACTCTTCATTACCCTCGGTGCTGACTTTATGCATCTCGACATCAAGCGTTTCATTGGCTTGTGCCGCTGAGGTAGCGAGCAGCAGCGAGGCGGCAATAGCGGTAAGCGTTGTTGAGAAACGTATAGTTGAATAGCGCATGTTGATCTCCTTCCGAATCCATGGAAACGCTGTAGCAGCGTTGCTTACTCAAGGTAGTTGGCTAGCAGTTACATTGCCAATTTAACGTGCCGAAGCAAAGGATACATCTTGCAAATTCAATAACGTAGAAGCGAGTGCCTGAGTGCGCGGCACCAGTGTGTCCAGCAAACAGTACTCTTCGTCAGTGTGCATTTTTGCGCCGACAGGGCCAAGACCGCACAGAGTGGGAATGCCCAGGCTGGCCGTCCAGCCCGCATCAGAACAGCCGCCAGTGAATTCGCCGTCAACAGCAAACCCGATCGCCTTAGCCTGAACCTGATAAAGCTCAAACAGCGCGCTGCTCATACGCGCTTCGAGAGGATAAAATTCAGAGGTTTGTTCTATGGTCGCAAGAGTGCCGGGAATGTCGGGTTCCGCGATAATCGCCTCAATGGCTTTATACAGCTGATCACGCTGGGCGGTGGTAACAAAACGAGTGTCCAACTGTGCCGACGCGAAAGGCGCGACGGTATTGCGTGACACGCCTCCGGTGATGGTGCCCACATTGGTGGTGATGCCTGCCTCATAGTCGGTTATCGCATGCAGCTTGATGATTTTTCGAGCGAGTGTTTCTATCGCGCTGGCGCCATCGGCATGGCTAACCCCCGAGTGGGCGGCCTTGCCAGCGACTTCGATTAAGAAACCAGCGCCCCCTTTGCGGCCCGTCACCACATTGCCGCTGACCCGCCCTGGCTCGACATTTAAGGCGGCGCGTGCCCCCTGGGCAGCCGCTTCGATAAACGCCCGCCCATCCGGCGAGCCAATTTCCTCATCGGCAGTAAACAGGGCGCGAACGGGTAGGGGGCAGGTGGGCAGGCGGCTTAGCGCACGCATAACAAAGCAGTTCATCACCAGGCCGCTTTTCATATCGGCAACGCCTGGGCCAAAGCCGATATTGTCTTGCTGGGTATAGCCTCGGCCCGCCACCGTACCGGTGGGGAAAACCGTATCCCGGTGGCCCATGAGTAAGACATGGCCTTGACCCGTTCCCCCCAGATGAGCTTCCAAAATATCGCCTGAGTCAGGGCGCTGGTGGCGTATAACCATGATGCCATCCTGCTCAAGCCACTGAGTGATCAGGTCGGCAACCGCATCGGTACCCGCTTTGTCATAGCTGTTGGAGTCGATATTGACCAACGCCTCAAGGCAATCTTGCATCGCCTGCTGCTGGCCTTCCAGCCACGCGCAAACCTGTTGGGTTAGTTCGTCTTGCATAAGGCTTTCTCTCTCATGATGTCTGATCCTTGGTCACTCAAATCCCAGAATAGCCCCGCCATTAAGATCAGTGCCTCTGAAGCGATGCTCCCCAATAGGTGTTCGTCAGGCGCGTGCTGGGAGCAGGAGGGGTAGGAGTGTGGAACCCATAGCGTGGGTAAGCCCAGGGTTTCGGCAAACACATCGTTGGGTAACGAGCCGCCTAAATTAGGTAGCAGCGTCGGCGTTTTATGGGTGGAGCGTTGCATAGAGGCCAACGCCCAGCCCACCCAGGGGTCTTCAGGATCGAGTCGTGTCGCCGCCATTTGCGACATGCGCGCAGCGCTTACCTCAATATCGTGATAGCCGTGTTGATCCAGATGATGGCGTAAATGGACTAGAAAATTGTTCTGGTCGCTGCCCACCACATAACGCAGTTGGCAGTGGGCATAGGCCTTTGGCGGAATAGCATTGGCCGGGGCATCCGGGTTGCCCGCCTTCATGGCGAGTACTTCTAAGGTATTCCAGCCAAACAGTCGTTCAGCGGGCGATAGTCCTGGCTCACCCCAGTTAGTGTCGATAGTGGGGGCATTGTCGCCGACGCCGACTTCCAATGCGGCGAGCGCTTTACGCACGGCTTCGGGTATTGGGTCAGGCCGTAGGCCTTGGATTTGAATAACGCCGTTGGCATCCACCAGTGTGGCGAGTGCATTGGCCAGACGCACCGCAGGGTTTTTTAATACGCCACCCCAGTTGCCCGAGTGGTGAGCGCCTTCACGGGCCTGGAGTTTAAGGTCGAAATTGAAGGAACCCCGTGAACCTAAAAACAGCGTGGGAGCGTCGGCATTCAAACGCGGCCCATCTGAGCCAATAAACACATCGGCGGCGAGGCGGTCACGGTAGCGGTGGCAGATCTCTTTTAAGCCAGGGGAGCCCGTCTCCTCGCCCATTTCCAGCACCAGCTTAACGTTATAGCCCAGGCGCCCATTGCTTGCTTTCAGCACGCAGCCCAGCGCGGCTAAATTGATGGTGTGCTGGCCTTTGTTATCCGCCGTGCCACGTCCGTACCAGCGATCCCCTTGCTGGGTGATTTTCCAGGGCGAAAGACCTTCAGCCCATTGGTCGTCATAGCCGCGGATGACATCGCCATGACCGTAAGTTAATACGCTGAACGAGGCTTCTGGCTCAAGGCGTTCAGCAAGCAGAAACGGCCCAAACCCTTCAGCCGGGTTATCAACAATGTCCCAGCTAAAACCGAGCTGCTCAATATCCGGAATGATCTGTTCAGTAAGGTAGCGGTGAAGCTCTTCCTGTCTATTCGATTCCTGGCTTTCGCTGCGGATGGCAATGCGCGGGGCAAGCTGGTCATAAAAATCGCCGCTGTCAAAGTAAGCTTTGGCATGATCTAAGGCGTGTTGGCGCGTCATAGGCACTCCTTTTAACGTTAAATATTGATTAAATATGTTTAGGCAAGGTGGCAGGCGACACGCGCCTGGCTGCCCTTGCCAAAAGCTTGACCGGAAGCATGCGTAATAGCGCTCAGCTTGGGTGTCTGCTCTGAGCATTGCGGTTGAGCGATTGGGCAGCGGGGGTGAAAAGCGCAGCCTGAAGGTGGCTGAGTGGGGTCGGGCTGGCCTGCCCCCAGGCCTATGTCGGGCACGCCTAGACCTGGCTCCGGGGTCAACGCGGAAGCGAGTAGCGCTTGGGTATATGGGTGGCGTGGTGAGGTGAAGATTTGCTCACGGGTACCCTCTTCGACAATCTGGCCTAGATACATGACCGCGAGCCGGTCCGCGAGATGTTCGACCACGGCGAGGTCGTGGCTAATAAACAGGTAGGTAAGGCCAAACTCATCTTTAAGGTCGAGCAGTAGATTGAGGATCTGCGCCTGGATCGATACATCCAGCGCGGAAGTGGGTTCGTCACAAATCACCAGATCAGGGCGCATAATTAGCGCTCTGGCAATCGCCACCCGCTGGCGCTGCCCCCCTGACATTTGCCCGGGGCATTGCTGGGCGGCGCGTTTGGGTAGGCCGACCAGGTCAAGCATCTGATCGACCTTCGCTGCCTGTTCACGGGGCGTGCCTAGCGCGTGAATACGTAGCGGTAGACCAACGATCTGAGCAATCCGCTGGCGTGGGTTAAGCGACGAATAAGGGTCTTGGAAGATCGGCTGTATATGCCGGGCCAGTGCCTTTTGGTTAGCGTTAACAATCGCTTTGCCATTGATCAGCACATCGCCTGAACTAGGGGGTGTCAGCCCCAGCAGCATCTTGGCCAAGGTGCTCTTGCCACAGCCTGATTCGCCCACCAGCCCCATCACCTGGCCGCGCGGAACGCGTAGCGATACCTCATTGACTGCTTTTAAGGTTTGAGGCTTATGTAGCATGCCACCGCCCAGTTTGAACGTTTTAGACAGCGCGCAGAGTTCGAGGGCAAGAGGATCCATACTGTTTGCAGGAGAGGTGGTGTTTGTCATGACGTTACCTCCTGATCGTTTAGTGGCGCTGGGCTGGCTAGCTGATGGGCAAAGTGGCAGCGTGAAAAGTGCTCGCCTGCCACTGCCTGTAAGGGGGGCGTGGTTCGGCACCGCTCATCCGCTTGATCGCAGCGATTGCAAAAGGCGCAGCCCTCGATTTTGCCTACCAAGCTGGGCACTACGCCTGGGATCGCCTGCAAACGACTGCCTGGCAGTGTCTTGCCGGGCGTCGGTATGCAGCGCAACAAACCTTGGGTATAGGGATGGCTGGGGGCTTTAAAGAGGGCCTGTGCAGAGGCGGTTTCAATCACTTCGCCGGCATACATCACGGCGACCCGGTCGGCGATACGCGCAACGACACCCAAGTCGTGGGTGATGAAAATGATCGCCGTGCCAAACTCCTGCTGTAAGTCGCGTAGCAGGTGCAGGATTTGCGCCTGAATCGTCACATCTAATGCAGTGGTGGGTTCATCGGCGATGATCAAATCGGGTTCACACATTAGTGCCATGGCGATCATCACCCGCTGGCGCAACCCGCCCGAAAGCTGGTGGGGATATTGGCGCATTCGCTCTTCTGCAGCGCTAATGCCGACTCGTTTAAGCAAATAGAGGGCGCGATCGTGGGCCGCTTGACTCGATACCCGCTGGTGGCGGCGCAGGGCTTCGCAGAGCTGATTGCCCAGGGTGTAGGCGGGGTTGAGGGCGGTCATGGGCTCTTGAAAAATCATCGCCATGCGTGCACCGCGAAGATTGCTGCGCTCGCGTTCAGGCACCGTAAGGAGATCAACGCCGTCAAAGTTGAGGCAGTCGGCGTTTACCTGCGCCTTGCGCGGCAGTAGGCCCATTAATGCCAGCGAGGTCATGGATTTACCACAGCCTGATTCACCTACAAGACAGAGCATTTCTCCACGCTCAACGTGAAAGTCGATACCCCGTACCGCGTGAAGGGTGCCCTTTGCCACGGGCAAGTCGACGCGCAGCTGTTTAACCGTCAGTAGAGGCGAGCTTGTTGCCGCGGAATGCTCAGCGGTTGATAGATTACTCATTGCGGCCTCCCGGTGCGCTGAGATCGCGCAGTCCATCACCCAGCAAGTTAATCGCCAGCACTAGCATAAACAGCGCACCGCCGGGGATCGTAATCACCCAGGGCTGAAAGAACATATAGGTTTTGCCTTCGGCGATCATTAGCCCCCAGGAGGGCGAGGGTGGCTGCACACCCATGCCTAGAAATGACAGCGTTGCTTCGAGCAAAATGGCGTTGGCGACCTCAAGGGTGGCGACGACAATCAACGCGCCTGCAATGTTAGGAAGCACTTCGCGTAGCAGAATGTAGGGCAGAGGGCAGCCCAACGCCTGGGCGGCTTGCACATACTCGGCATCGCGCAGTTGCTGGGTGGCCGAGCGGGCGACGACCGCGAAACGATCCCATAGCAGCAGGCCTAGCAGTAGCGTAACGGTTAGCATTGATCCGCCGATCAGCGAGGCCATGGCCAGCGCCACTAACACCACGGGCATGGCCAGGCGGGTGGTCAGCAGGTAACTCACCACCGCATCAACGCGACCACCAAAGTAGCCCGCCAAGACCCCCAGAGTGGTACCAATCAGGCCGGAAATCAGCGCGACCACCAACCCAATAAACAGCGAAATTCGCGCGCCAAAGATAAGGCGGCTCAGGTAGTCGCGGCCAAGGCGGTCGGTACCTAAGGGGTGCGTCCAGCTACCGGTGTCGTGCCAAAAAGGCGGCACCATGCGATTAGCGGTGTCCTGTAAGTAGGGATCATGGGGAGCCAGCCACGGTGCTAGAAGCGCCACAATCCCCAACGAGGCAATGATTAAGAGGCCGATGGCCAAGCTGCGATTATTGAGCGTGCTGCGCCATAGACGCGTCTGCCAAGCAGGAGTTAATTGGCTTTGTAGCGCGGTAGCCGATGGGGTAAGAGAGTCTGTCATGGTGTTCTCCGTTAGCGCGCGCGCAGGCGTGGGTCGAGGGCTGCGTTGAGAATGTCGGCCAGCAGCGTCAACACGATATAGAACAGCGCAATGATCAGTACGATGGCCTGAACGACCGGATAGTCATTGCGTGAAATAGCGTTCCACGCCAACTGCCCCAGCCCGCGTAGTGAAAACACTGTTTCGATAACCACTGACCCGCCGAGCATAAACCCGAGCTCCACGGCGGCCAGCGCGACCACCGGGATCACCGCATTGCGCAAGGCGTGTTTGAAGATCACCGTGCCGGTGCGCAGACCCTTGGCCCGGGCGGTGCGAATGTAGTCTGCCTCCAGTACTTCCAGCATGCCGCTGCGGGTCAGGCGCATCATGGCGGGGGTGGCGTAATAGCCCAGTGCAACGGCCGGTAGCACAAAGCCTTGCCAGCTATCGCTACCTGCGGCTGGAAACCACTGCAGCTTGACGGCAAACACGATGATCAGCGTTAAGCCAAACCAGAAGTTGGGCATTGCCTGGCCGGTGACCGCAATCGCCATGGCCGCGCGGTCTATCCAGCTGCCACGCTTGAGCGCGGCCACAACGCCCAGTGGAATAGACACGCCTAACGCAATCGCCAACGCCAATATTCCTAGGGTCATCGTTACCGGTAGTCGCTCAACGACCAGATCCATGACCTCGCTCTGGTAGTAGTAAGAGCGTCCAAAGTCGAGCTGCACCGCTCCCCATAGCCACGTGGTAAATTGCTCTATCACCGGGCGATCCAGGCCGTACTCAATACGAATTTGCTCGACCTGTTCAGCGGTGGCCTCGGGGCCGCCAATGGAGAGTGCCAAGTCACCCGAGAGCTGCAGCAGACTAAAGCAGAGAACCGAAATAGTCAGAGCGACGCTAAGCGCTATTAGCGTGCGCTTGAAAACAAATGCCCACATAAAGCATCACTCCCTCGCTGTGGAAGGCTAGCCGTGGTGATTTACACGGCTGCCGTTAACTCGATCAGATGCCATCGGTAACGTTATTTCCAGCTCGCCTCGTAGAAACGGGGGAGTTCGTCAGGGTAGGCGGTGAAGTCGAGATCAGCGGTGTGAGCGTAGTAGGTAGAGTAGGAGAACAGCGGTGCCCAGTACGCTTGCTCGGAGATGCGGGCGAACGCTTTTTGGTAGTGCTCTAAGCGCACATCAGGATCTACCGAGGTATCGGCGACCTGCAGCCACTCCTGCACCTGGGTGTCCTGCCAGAGATCGTCAATGCCGCCTGTGAAATAAACGCTGACGAAAGCCGAGACATCGTTAATAGAGAAGGAGCCCCAGGCTTTGAACGACATATCGGTTTGGCCGTTACGCTGGAGCTCCAGCAACGCGGGGGAGGTCATAAAACGCAGGTTGGCATTAATACCTACGGCGCGTAGGTCGCCAATCATTGCTTCGGCGTAATCCCGTTCACGGTAGGCATGAAGGTCAATGTCGAAGCCATCGGCGTAACCGGCCTCGGCGAGTAGTTCGCGGGCTTTGTCAGGGTCGTACTCATACTCAATAACGTCTTGTGTTTCACAGCCAAACTGAGTCGGGAAGCAGGGGGCGTAGAGGGGCTGGCTGCCGCCGCGTACTAGGTCGTTAGCGAGCCCTTCCCGGTTCATCGCATGATTGATGGCTTGGCGTACGCGAAGGTCATTTAGCGGTGAATCTTCTCGGGCCGCGGCATCCAGGCCGATATAACCGACTCGCATGGTTTCGCCGCCTAGCACGCTAAGCTGTGGCATAGCGCTTAACGACTCAGCTTGATCCGACGGCACGCGCCAAATCCAGTCGACTTGACCAGACATTAATTGCGCCATACGTGAGTCCGCGTCGGCAATGGCCTTGAACTCGATATTGGCGATCTCCGGCTGACCAATGGGACTGTCGGCAAAGTAGTCATCAAAGCGTGTCAGGCTAACCCCATCCCCGGGGCGGACGTTGGTAATCCGGTAAGGGCCGGTACCTACGGGCTCACGACTAAAACCCTCGATACCCACTTCCTGGAAATACTCATCGGGGTAAATCGGCATCGGGCCGGAAAGGTACTCAAGGGCTGCCGGGAAAGGCTCTTTGAGGTGAATGCGCACTTGGTAGTCATCAAGCTTCTCAACGCTTTCGATCCAGTCAACATTTTGGCGTGTCACCACTCGCGATTCGGGGGATACCGCGTAGTTGAAGGTGAATGCCACATCATCAGCGTTGAAGGCTTCGCCGTTGTGAAAGGTCACGCCTTCGCGCAGCACAAGATCCAGGGTTTTATCATCGGCCCATTCCCATTCGGTGGCCAAGCGCGGCTCGTACTCGTTGGTTTGCGGGTTGCGGTAGATCAGCGTATCCCAGGCCAAATGGGCGAGGATAACCCCTTCGCGCAGGTTGTTGTGGTAGGGGCTGACGTTCTCGGGTTCGCTGTCAGAGGCATAGACCAGCGTATCGTTGGCCTTGCCAGCCAAGGTGGGTGTCGCGATGCTGAGTAAAGCAAGTGATGTAACGCAGTAGAGAGTTCTGGGTGTTTGCATGCCATACCTCGTTTTTTTAATAAAGGAAGGTTATGAGCGTTTGGCGTACCAGCGAGGCTATTATTTTGTTAGATGAGCCGCCGCCTTGGATTAAAACTAATCTATTGCTTAGGCGTGCCACAAGTGCAATGTTTAGAACTTATCATTGCCATTTTGGCAATTCTTATGGCGAGGGGGAGCCACTATGAATCCACGCGTGTTACAAGAAACGGCGTTACGTTACTTTCTCGAGGTGGTTCGCTGTGGCTCTATTAGTGAAGCCTCAGGGAAGCTAAATGTGGCGCCCTCCGCCATTAGCCGTCAGATTGCCCGGCTGGAAAGCGAGCTGGATACGCTACTGTTTGAGCGCCGTGCGCGCGGTATGGTGCCCAGCGCGGCAGGGGAGTTGCTGGCGATGCATGCCCGCCATATGCAGCTTGAGGCAGACCGTATTGGCAGCGAAATAATGGCCTTGCGTGGGTTACAGCGGGGCAAGGTACGTTTGGCTAGTTCGGAAGGCTTTGCCGTGGATTTTTTACCCGCGGCAATCGCGGCTTTTCGCAAGCGTTACAGCGGTATACATTTCCACCTGATGGTGGGGGCGCCCGCCCAAGCGACTCGGTATGTAAGGGAAGGCGATGCAGATATCGGCATTACTTTTAGCCTCAAGCCTGAGGCGGATATTACCGTTGCCCTTAGGCAGCCCGCGCCCATTATGGCGCTGGTTTCTCCGCACCATGAGCTTGCCGTTAAAAAACATATCTCGCTGGCGCAGCTTCAGCGCTATCCGCTGGCGTTACCCTCGCCAGACACGACCCTGCGCCAGTTGTTTGATATCTGCTGTAGCCGTCAAAACCTGGCGTTTGAATCCATTTTTAGTAGCGATTACACCGAGGCTTTGATTAACTTCGCCATGCTCGGGGGCGGTGTGGCGCTGGCAGGGGAAATATCGGTGCGCTACCGCATTCAGCAACAGCGCTTAGTGGCGATTCCTATTCGAGACCAGGGCATGGATTCCCGCTTTATTGAAGTCCAGACCCTTGCCAAGCGCACATTGCCGACGGCGACGCAGGCATTTTTAGCGTTTCTAAAAGAGCATATTCCGCCTGGGCAACTGCCGCTCTTTCCTACTCCACCAACAATTAACTGCTGATCACCTGCCTTCTTAGCAAGCGCTGGCGTGAATAGCGTATTGCGCGGATGACATCTCACGGCCAAGCCGCGACAATGGCGCCCTGTTTAGATTGTTAGCTTTAACCGGGGAGCGTTATGACGCCACTCAACATCCTCTATCAGGATGAGTATCTCGTCGCGGTGCATAAGCCGTCAGGGCTTTTGGTGCATCGCTCGGCGTTGGCGCGTGGTGAAACCGAATTTCTGCTTCAACGCTTACGCGACCAGCTTGGCAAGCGGGTTTACCCCGTTCACCGGCTGGATCGGCCGACCTCTGGGGTAATGGTATTTGCTCTCTCGTCGGCAGTGGCTGGCCTGCTCAGCGATGCGTTTAGCGAGCGCCAGGTGGAAAAGCGCTACCTGGCAGTGGTGCGCGGTAAAGCACCGGAAAATGAACGTTTGGATTACCCGCTAAGGGAAGAGGACGGTACGCGCCCCAAGGCGGAAATGCCCGCCATGCCCGCGATGACCGATATTCGCCGCCTGGATAGCGTCGAGCTGCCCGTGCAGGTCGACCGCTACCCGGTGGCGCGCTACTCCCTGGTAGAGGCGCGGCCGATGACCGGGCGCCGCCATCAAATTCGCCGCCATCTTTCCCGGCGTGGCTACCCGATTATTGGCGATGCCAAGCACGGTAAAAGTGTCCACAACCGCTTTTTTGCCGAGCAGATGAAGGCTCCGCGCTTACTGCTCGCCGCGACCTATTTGGCCTTTGACCATCCGCTGTTAGACAAGCGTGTACAATTGAGCTGTGCCTTGGATGACACCATGATCGCGCTGTTTAACCAGCTTGGCTGGGCGGGGCATTTACCGCTGGATAGCGTGCGCACGCCGCCCCACACCACGCCTTCCGCCCTTCAAGCGTTATGAGTGAGTTTGTGATGTCCTCAGCTACTCCATCGAGCATGCCGTCCGCCTCGCCTGTGCCTACGGCTAACGTGAAACCTCCTTCTGCAGATTATGATTTTCGCTTTGGCGGCATTCGCCGTCTTTATGGCCAGCGTGCAGCCGAGGCATTTCGTCATGCCCACGTGGTGGTGGTGGGTGTCGGCGGGGTAGGCAGTTGGACGGTAGAGGCGCTGGCACGCTCGGGCATTGGCAAGCTGACGTTGATCGACCTGGACGACGTCTGCGTTTCCAACGTCAACCGCCAGCTCCACGCACTGGATGGTACTATCGGTCAGCCCAAGGTTGATGTGCTGGCCGAGCGCTGCCGCTTGATTGCCCCGGAAATTGAGATTGTGGCGGATACTGCCTTCGTGACACCTACCAACCTGGCCGAGCGGATTCCCGACGATGCTGACCACGTGGTGGATGCCATCGACAGCGTGATTGCCAAGGCTGCCCTGATCGCCTGGTGCAAGCGACGCAAAATACCGATTACCGTGACCGGTGCTGCGGGCGGGCAAACCGACCCGACGCGTATTCAAGTGGCGGATCTCACCCGTACCGAGCACGACCCGCTGCTATCCAAAGTGCGCTCGCGGCTGCGTCGGGATTACGGCTTCTCCCGTAACCCTAAACGGCGCTTCTCAGTGGAGTGCGTCTACTCCGATGAGCAATTGGTGTACCCCGGCGCCGACGGTGAAGTCTGCCTGCAAAAGCCCGGCAGCGGCGACGCCACCCGGTTGGACTGCGCTTCGGGCTTTGGTGCCGCTACCTTTTTGACCGGCACTTTTGGCTTTGTGGCCGCCTCCAAAGTGCTGGAGCGCCTGGCCAAAAAAGCCAACCAGACAGCTGTCGCAAACGCCACCCAAGAGGAGAGCTCATGACCACCCCCGTTCCCGGTATTTACCGCCACTACAAAGGCAGCCTCTACGAAGTGCTTGGCACTGCCCAACACAGCGAAAGCGAAGAGCCGCTGGTGGTGTATCGTGCCCTCTACGGCGACTACGGCCTCTGGGTGCGCCCGCTTGAGATGTTTACGGAAAGCGTGACGAAAGAGGGCCACACAGAGCCTCGCTTTGCGCTGGAAAAGGCTTTTAATTAACATTCTTTTAGGGCTGTTTTGATATGTTCTACAATAATATTTTCAATATTATCATCAAGCCCTGCTATCTCATCATCAAAATAAATTCGGTGAATTTTAAAAGAAGCGGCGCTTGCTACAATAGGTGATATTGATGCTATATCTAAAATCTCTCCACCTATTTCCACATTTATTTGTTGAGGGTCGCCACCTAAAACGTACTCAGGCTTATAGATTGGTCTTCCATAGGTGTCGTAATAACAATTTTTTTCTTTGAAAATGGCTGTTTCTTTTAATTTTTCACAAGCCTCTTGGCAAATTTTATTTATTATTTCTATGCGTTTTATGGCATCTTCTTTTTTTATTGGATGGTTGCTTGGGATTATCCGTTCTGCAATTTTCCAAACATCATGAGCTCGATAGATTTTTCTTGAGGCAATGCGATTTGCTATTTTATTAATTGTTGGATCGTGAGCAGTTTTAAATAAATATAAAGAACCCCAGAAAAGTGAATCATCAAGTAATAAGGAATTATCAAGTTTATCTGGTTGGTGGAAGAAGGTAACTAGTGGATGCTGTTCATTAATACCCGCATTTTTTTCATTCCCTTCAGCTATGAGCTCAAAAACTCTACTGAGTAGAAGAGCAAACATGTACTCCAGGCCACGAGTTCTCTTATGTAAATAAAGAGTGGGGTATAGCTGGAATAGCGTAACTGTGAATTGCTCTAAAGAGATATAAGCTTTGCTTTTGGCATAAAGGAATTTATCATCCCCGTTTTCGCCAATCTCTAGGTTCCGAATTAACCAGTCTAGATCTACACCACCTGAAGAGACGCCTGCGAAATAAGGGTCACGTTTTGCGTAATCTAGTCTATCAGCATCAATTTGACTGGATACAATTGAAGTATAGATACAACTTCTATCAGTTTTATTAATTATACTAGCAACATGATTAGGTAAGTCGACTCCACCTAGATTTATTAGATGCTCTTTAACTGATGATTCTAATATGATTCGAGAACTAATTTTTTCATGCTTCACAGCATCTTGAAGTTTAAGATTGCTATTAATTAGGTTGGGATTCCTTTCAAAAAATAAGGCCATTGCTTTTTCAAATGCATGACTAAACATGCCATGCCCAACATCATGAAGAAGTGCTGCAGCTAGGCAGGCTTGTCCATCGTTAGACCATTTCCCTTGATGTGCATTCGGTTCCACTATCGAGAGCATTTTTTTCGCAACAGCATACACCCCAAGAGAGTGAGCAAATCTTGAATGAGTGGCTGAAGGAAAAATATTATCAGAGAAACCAAGCTGTTTAACTCGACGTAAACGCTGAACGAAGGGGTCAGATAGCATATCTTTTAAATTATTTTCTGAGTCGCCTTCAAACTCAATGAAGCCATGTATTGGGTCTTTTATCATCTTGATTGTCATTTTTTTATCTCATTTATTTTGAGTTGAGAATGGAAGATTGTTTTTTTCAGACGCTTCAATATCACGAGAAAAATCAGAGCGGCTATAGTTTCGTGGGTAGTATGAGAAGCTTTTTAGTGCGAAATAATCGTCAGCATTCATGTACCTGCGAGATAAGTTCAAACTGATTGACTCAGCTTCTGTTGAATCTATATCTTTGCTAAGGTGCATCATAGTAATACCTGTCTGATCAGCACTGTTGTTATCAATCGGTCTAGCTCCAAGTACAATCCAATCTTTAATAAGCACTTCTGCCGTTTTGGGAGGCCCGTAAGCAATAACTGGGCCTACAGAGACACCTGTTATGTTTGATGAATTATGATCTAGCCAATCTTGCGTTTCTTTTAAAGTAGATTCTGTTTCTCCCGCATATAGCAAAACATTTACCTTTGCCATAACTCCATTTTTTTTGCAGGCTTCTAATAGCTCTTCGGCTTTGCGGAGATATCGATCTGGTTTGTCCGTTTTGTCCATAGAAAGTATTTGTTTCGGTGATGCTGTTTCTAATCCTAAGTCCAGAATTTTTAAACCAGCTTCAGCTAAGCTTTCTACTGTTGAAGTTTGCATCACATCAACACGAGTCTCAGTCCTCCAGCTGATATCGAGATCTAATCTTCGGGTGTTCTCTGCTAAACTAGCAGCCCATTTTGAGGTAGGTAAAAACATTGATGACTGAAAATAGGGGTGGATTTTTTCACCACCGTATTGCTCTTGAATTTGTGATAGAGATTTAGCTATATTTAAAGGAGAAACTAGCTTTTCAATCGGTATGTTACGTTCTTCACAAAACATACACCCCATCCCACATCCCCTGGAGGCCTCAATGCTTGGCTGATAATGGGAATAGTTTTCGACTAGTTGATGGTTAAGCGTGAAATTCGGCGTAGGCGCTTCAATATGGTTGAGTATCTGATTACCATTTAGAAATCCCACAATATAGGGTTCGCTAAGCCCTGGCGCTAGTGTATCTACTTCTGGGAGCTTCGTTTGCAACCATGCTGGATCTGGGCCGACGACCCAACGCCCGCCAACAACCAGCTTGCAATCTGGATCTGCAGCTTTTGCTAACTGACAAAATTGTTGTGCCCACGATAGAGCGTAGAAGCTCGGAATTGAGAGCATTAGAGGGTATTTAGATGGGAACTTACCTGACGCTTTCATCTCCGCTAGTACCTGACCTGGAAGCATATGATCCCCGTGGATCAGCACTGTCTTATGGCCTAAGTAATGTAGCTTGGTGGCTAAAGATAAAGCCCCATAATTTAGGTAGAGCTGTCGACGAGCTAGTACGTGATCTCTTTTTTTCGGAGAAATTAGACCTGCAGAGACAAAAACGACGTAATTTGAGCGATTCATGAGGATTCACAAAAACAATGAGAAGCTAAGAATACATGGTTTTACCTTTTTGCTATTCAAGGAATAGACCAATTTTTGGGCGTTGTTTTAGAAGCAGTTTTGTGGTTACAAAGCTCTGTCGTCTCTACAAACACAGCAGGCTAATGCTTTTTTGATATGGACTTTCTCTTACTAAGCTGGAGAAAGTGCCTTGAACGCATTAGGTTATTGCTTTAACTCATGACCTAATCTTAGGAATATTCAATGCCCACGCTATCACCCCAGCAAACGCTGAAAGAAGTATTCGGTTTTGACGACTTTCGTGGCGGCCAGCAGGCGGTGGTGTCAAGAGTGCTGGATGGGCACTCCACGGCGGCGATTTTCGCTACCGGCGCGGGGAAGTCATTGTGCTACCAGCTTCCAGCGCTTCATCTACCGCATTTAACCCTGGTGGTGTCGCCGCTGCTGGCGTTGATGCAGGATCAGCTCGCGTTTCTGGCCCGCCGCGGCGTGGCAGCTGCAAGCATTGACTCCACCCAAGATCGAGACACCACCCGTGAGGTGATGGAGCGCGCCAAGAGCGGCGAGCTGAAAATATTGATGATCTCGGTTGAGCGGCTCAAGAACGAGCGCTTTCGGCACTTTCTACGCCAGGTTCAAATATCGCTTTTAGTGGTCGATGAAGCCCACTGCCTCTCTGAGTGGGGGCATAACTTCCGCCCTGACTACCTCAAACTGCCGGACTACCAGCGCGATTTTGCTATCCCTCAGGTGCTGCTGCTCACCGCCACGGCGACCCCAGCGGTGATAGCCGATATGGGTGAAAAGTTTGCCATTGCGCCGGAGAACGTGATTACTACCGGCTTTTACCGTTCCAATCTTGAACTGCTGGTATCTCCGGCCATGGAAGGTCGCCAGCAGCAGCTGATCAACTGGCTAAAACCGCAGATGCAGCCGGGTAGCGAAGCGCCGACGATTATTTACGTCACCCTGCAACAAACTGCCGAGCGAGTCGCTAAGGCGCTGGCGGCCCAGGGGATCGCTGCCCAGGCCTACCATGCAGGGCTAGATTCCCAGCGACGGGATGAGATTCAGCGGCAATTTATGAGCGGCGAGTCGCCCTGCATCGTGGCCACTATCGCCTTTGGCATGGGCATCGATAAGGGCGATATTCGCAACGTGGTGCATTATGACCTGCCTAAATCCATCGAGAACTATAGCCAGGAGATTGGCCGGGCGGGACGCGACGGCCTGCCTTCTACCTGCCTGACCCTGGCCGGGCGGGATGGCTTGCGGGTGCTGGAAAACTTCGTTTACGGCGATACCCCTGAATATGCTGGTATCTATCGCCTGCTGGAAGAGATCGCTGCGGCAGGCCAAGCGCCGGATCACCAGTGGGAGGTGCTGCTCAATACGCTTTCCCGCGATACCAATATCCGCCCGCTGCCGCTGAAAACGCTGCTGGTGCGGTTGGAAATGCACGGCATTATCGCCCCGCGCTTCGCATTTCTAGCCGAGTACCGGCTGCGCTATCACATTGAGCCTAGTGAATTAGTTAGCCGCTTTGAAGGCGAGCGGGCGGCCTTTGTTCGGCTTTTAGTCGATAATATTCCTATCGCCCGCACCTGGGGAACGGTGGATTTTGACCGCCTACATCAGGCGGGGCAGGCGCAGCAGATTGACGCTTCCCGTGCTCGCGTCATTACCGCCCTTGAGTATTTTCAAGATAAGGGCTGGCTGACCTTGGAAGGCAAGCGGATGACTGACGTCTACGAGATCTGCCAGCCGAACTTTACCATTGAGGCATTGGCGAGCCAGCTGTTTGAGGATTGCCTGAATCGGGAGCGAATCGAGATTGAGCGGCTGCAGGCTATGTTGGCGCTGTTTGAGTCGGAGAGCTGTCTGACGCGGCGGCTGGCCGAGCACTTTGGCGATAGCACTTTTGATGCGCCATCAGACACCGAGCAGGGCCGCTGTGGCCACTGTTCGGTGTGTTATGGCCATCCTGTTAGGCTGTCTGATGTGCGGCCTGAGCCTGAACTGACCGCTGCTGATTTTCAGCGCTACGCCACACCGCTGATTGAGCGCCACACCGAACAGTTCGGACAGCCGCCCAATGCCCAGCGGCTGGCGCACTTTCTGTGTGGCTTGACCATGCCGGTGTTTACCCCGCTCAAAGCCCGCAGCCTGAACGGCTTCGCGGTTTTTGAGCAGCGCGCCTACCCAGAAGTGCGTGAGTGGGCGGAGGCGATGCTGGGACAATAAAGGCCGATCAAAGTCCGAACGGTAACCCCAGCCAGTACCAAATAAAGAACAGGCTGCTCCAGCCGGTTAACACGGCGAGGGAGTAGGGCATGGCGATGGTCAGTAGATGGCCAAGAGTAAACGACTTGTTGTAAAGGTGAATGACCGCCAGCACTAACGGTAGATAGGGGTTGATGGGTGAAATCACGTTCGTCGATGAGTCGGCTACCCTGTACGCTGCTTGGATGGCTTCTGGCTCAAGGCCCAACAGCATCAGCATGGGTAGAAAAATCGGCGCCATCAGCGCCCACTGCGCAGAGCCACTGTAAAGAAATAGGTTCACGACGGCGGCCAGTAAAATAAAGCACACTAAAGCCAGCGCCGTAGGCATATTAATTTGCAGCAGTAGATCCGCGCCATTCACTGCGCTGACAATCGCCAAGTTTGACCAGTTAAAGATGGCAATAAACTGCGCCACCATAAAGACGATGACAATAAACCCACACATATCGCGCATCGCCGCTTCCATTAAGCGCGGCACATCGCTGGATTGTTTGATCTTACCTACCGAAACGCCGTACACAATGCCGCACAGGCTAAAGAACAGCACGATGATGGGCACCAAACCACTCATAAAGGGCGAAGGTAACAGACCCCCTTCAGCGCTGCGTAAGCCGGAACCCGCTGGCAGAATCAGCAGCAGGATAACCGCGATATAGGCCAGTGCCGCTATACCGGTGTAGCGCAGCGCACGCCGTTCTGTGTCGGTTAACTGTACGCCGTGGCTTTTGTTCTCATCATCACTCTGATCCTGAAAGCGCGCCAGCATGGGCTCGACATACTTGTCGTTCATGACGGTGATAATCAGGGTAATTAACGGCACCGAGACACACATAAAGAACCAGTTGGACACCACGCTGACTTCGTAGCCGGGGCGAACGCTCTGAACGACTTCCGTCGAGATGCCGGATAGCAGCAGATCTGTGCCCGCAATAAAGAAATTGGCGCTAAAACCGGCAAAAACGGCGATAAAGGCCACCATAATGCCGGCAATCGGGTTCCGGCCAACAGTTTTAAACATGATGGCGGCCAAAGGGGGAATCAGGAAAACCGCCGCATCCGAAACCAGATTGCCGATGATCGAAGTGATGACCACCGCCGGGGTAATAAAGCGCGGCGCCACATTACTCAACATGCGTCGGATGGTGGCATCGGCGAGGCCAGTTTTCTGAATCAGCCCCAGCGCTAATACCATCACCAGTACCAGCCCTAGCGGGCGGAAACTAGTGAAGTTAGTGACTGCCCCGGTCACCATAAATCTTATCCCATCCCAGCTAAGCAGCGAACGAACCTGAACGAGCTCGTCGGTGGCAGGGTGGCGCGCAGGCTCGACCCACACGCTCATCACAACCGACAGGCCTAGCGTGACGACAAAAAGTATAAAAAACATAATAAAAGGATGGGGCAGGGCATCGGCT
Source organism: Vreelandella sp. 2A-K22 (assembly GCF_054065485.1). Classification (NCBI taxonomy): domain Bacteria; kingdom Pseudomonadati; phylum Pseudomonadota; class Gammaproteobacteria; order Oceanospirillales; family Halomonadaceae; genus Vreelandella; species Vreelandella sp. 2A-K22. Next base: position 163,540 of record NZ_JBSUGC010000013.1, read on the forward strand.
ATTCGCGCAATCCGGTGCATTAATCCGGTGTTGCCACCGGACGTTGAGAGTTTGTTCGCTTCCATGTTGTTCTCCGCTTTATATCTGGAAGTGCTGCTTCTTGAAGTGTGCTTTCTTGAACTGCGCTTTCTTGAAATGCTTAGCGAGAGGGGAGTTCACGCTGTATTAGCTGAACAAAATAAGAGGCGCCCACCGGGATAATGTTGTCGTTAAAGTCATAGCTGGGGTTGTGAACACTTACACCACCGGTTTCGCCTTCAACACCATTGCCCAGAAACACATAGCAACCCGGAACGGCTTGCAGCATGAAGGAGAAGTCTTCGCTGCCAGAAATCGGTAAGCAGTCAGGGTTGACCTTTGCATCGCCGACTACTGCGTGGGCAACATCGGTGGCGAGTTGGGTGGCTTGCGGGTCGTTGACCGTGGCCGGGTAGCTACCGGGGTGAATGGTGAGCGTTGCGGTGGCGCCGTAGGCTTTAGCAGTACTGGCAACCAGTTGTTCCAGTCGTTGAATTGCATGCTCCCGTACTGCGTCGTTAAAAGAGCGAATGCAGCCCTGCATGGTGGCGGTATCGGGAATGACGTTGAAGGTGCCCGAGCCGGCATGCAGGTCGGTAAAGGACAGCACGGCGGAATCGAGCGGGGCAGTATTGCGGCTAACGATAGACTGCGCGCCGCTGATAATCGCGCTCACGATCAGCATCGGATCAACGGTGTGCTGCGGCATTGCCGCATGGCCGCCTTTACCGTGAACGTCAATGGTGAAGCGGTCTGAGCTGGCCAGCAGGGGGCCTTCGCGAAGCCAGAATTCGCCTTGAGGAATTCCCGGCATATTGTGGATACCGTAAACGCGGTCACAGGGGAAGCGCTCAAACAAACCATCATCCATCATCGCCTTAGCGCCGGCTAAGCCCTCTTCAGCGGGCTGGAAAATAAAGTGTACGGTGCCGGAAAAGTCGCGATGTTTAGCCAGATACCATGCGGCGGCCAATAGCATGGTGGTGTGGCCGTCGTGGCCGCAGCCGTGCATTTTTCCCTGGTTAAGAGACGCATGAGCGAACTGATTGTTTTCCGTCATGGCGAGGGCATCCATATCGGCACGCAGTCCGATGGTACGAGCGGCGAGCGTTTTGCCGCGCAGTACGCCGACGACCCCGGTTTTAGCGATGCCGGTATGAACCTCGTCAAATCCCCACTCTGTGAGCTTGTCCGCCACTAACTTGGCGGTGCGCTGCTCCTCAAAGCCCAGCTCCGGGTGCTGATGAATATTCTGTCGCCAAGCAGTGAACTGTGCGTTGTTACCCGCAATTTCATCGATCATAGGTAGCCCTTTAGGTTTATTGAAACGATAGCACTTAAGCTATAGCTAAATATTATGCTTTGAGTTTTGGGACGAAGTCTTTTAGCTACCTTTAACTGTATACTGGCTTTTTTAGTCAGATATATTGATTTTTGCTTATTGAAGGATGACGAAATGTTATGGCTTATCGAGGATTTACGGACAGCCAGATAGAAGCCTTCATGTGGATTATGAAAACCAGTAGCGCTACGGAAGCCGCCAGTAAGATGCTGATTTCACAACCGGCGATTAGCCGTTTGATAAAACAGTTGGAGGCGCGGCTTGGGTTTGATCTGTTCGAACGCCACAATAATCGCCTGCTCCCGACCCGGCGTGGCACGCTGTTTTATGACGAGGTGGAGCGGGTTTATATTGGTTTACACCATTTGCGACAGTTTGCCGAACGACTGAAAGAGAGAGTGGCAGGCCAGTTAAGAGTGGTCAGCATGCCTTCTTTTGCGGTGAGTCTGGTGCCAGATGCCGCTACGCTGCTTGCCGAGCAGTTCCCTGACCTTGAAATTAGTCTCTACTCCTACCGATCCAGCCAGATAGCGGAGGAAGTGGTGGCCCAGCGCTTCGATTTTGGCATTACCACCGATCCTCGAATCGATCCGCGCTACCAGAGCTTTCAGTACTCTCTACCTGGCATGTGCCTTATTCCGCCAGGGCATCCGCTGGAAGCTAAAGCGCTTATCGACATTGAAGATTTCGCCAATGAAACGCTGATTTGTGGTGAGCCCAATGAGCAAAGCCGTAATCGGATTACTCAGCGACTGAGGAAACATGCCGTTTCGCCCAAAAAAATATGGACAGTCTCGCTGGGGGAGATGGCGATCCGACTAGTAGCGAACGGTGCCGGTCTTGCGGTGTTAAACGCCGTATCGGCCTGTTATGCAAAGCGAGCGGGCGTGGTGGTTCGCCCGCTCGCGTTTGATATTCGTTATGACTTTCAAATTATTTTGCCGCTGGAAAAAGATCTTGAACCCGCTATCAACAACATCAATGCTGAGCTGATCGCGTTAGTCGAGCAGAAAATTTTCGAAAGCCTCAAAATGTTTGGCTAAAAATCGCCTGGCTGTAGGATAAAGGCAACGGGATTGACCTATTACTCCCTTTACTCCCAGGCAGGGAAGGGATCGGGCAGCTGTTTCCACGCCTCTATGCCTTCCACAAGCTCGTCTTCGCTCAAAAGGCAGGCGTCCAACGCTGCGCGCATCCGCGGTTGATCCAGGTTCTGGCCGATAAAGACCAGTTCCTGGCGCATATCCCCGAACGGCTCCTGCCACTTCTCCATAATAAACTGACGCGTTTCAGGATCCGTTGGCCAGTGTTCTTCGGGAATTGCCTTCCAGAACACGCCTGCCGGGCCGTGGTGGGCGATGCCGCCTGCCTGACTCCACTGACCGGCGGCTTGAGGGCGAGTGGCGAGCCAGAAAAAGCCTTTTGAGCGCAGCAGACCCTTACCAAACCACTCCTGGTTCAGCAGATCGTGGAATTTCTGCGGATGGAAGGGGCGACGGGCATGATAAGCAAAGCTGGCAATCCCGTACTCTTCGGTTTCTGGTACATGCTCGCCGCGCATCTCTTTGAGCCAGCCCGGTGACAACTGGGCGCGCTCGAAATTGAACTTACCGGTATCCAGCACTTTATCGAGCGGCACGCCGCCTTGAGTGATCGGCACCAGTTCCGCGTCGGGGTTCAGCGAGAGCAGGATAGCCTTCAGCGCTTCTAACTCTTTCTCACTGATCAGGTCAGTCTTGCTGATCAGCAGCACATCACAAAACTCGATTTGATCAACCAGCAGGTCGGCGACGTTGCGCTCGTCGTCTTCGCCTAAACTTTCGCCCGCTTCAGCGAGGCTTTGCGCTTCGCGGTACTGTTCAAGAAAGTTGGCGCCATCCACTACGGTCACTAGCGTATCCAACCGAGCGACGTGGGAGAGACTCTGGCCGCGTTCATCTTCAAAGGTGAAGGTTTCTGCCACGGGCAGCGGCTCGGAAATCCCGGTGGACTCAATGACCAGGTAATCGAACTTGCCCTCTTGAGCCAACTGGCTGACTTCTACTAGCAAGTCTTCGCGCAGGGTGCAGCAGATGCAGCCATTGCTCATCTCTACCAAGCGCTCTTCTGATCGGTTCAATGCAACATCGCCATCCAGCGTCGACTCACCAGGGCCACCCCGCACCAGCGCACCGTCGATATTCACCTCGCTCATATCGTTAACGATGACCGCCACCCGGCGGCCCTCACGGTTGGCGAGAATATGATTAAGGACGGTGGTTTTACCGGCACCTAAAAAGCCCGACAGTACGGTGACGGGCAGGGGAGAAAACGCAGTCATTGCTAGCACACCTCTAAATGGTTTTATGTTATGTGATAATATAACAATATAAGTGCTTAGAGGAAGGTTTGTTTCAGAGGAGGTCGGGTCAGATTCGTATCTGCTAGTGGATCTCAGCGCTTATATTGCGTTGGGCAATATCCACGTAGAACATCCGGCTCGCTCATGCCAAACAGCGTTTCGATCGCTTCAAACGGTGTGCGGCCTTCCCAGGCCATTTCGATAACACGTGACTGTTCGTCATCAGGTAAGCGGCGAAAGCGCTTAATGGGGGCTTTTGGCATCGCCCACCTCATTGGTGGGCATCAAGGCTGCGGGCAGTGTAGTGCTTTTTAATAGACCAGCGCAGCGCATCGATCACGATGAAACATGCCAAGCTTACACCCAGTACGGGCAGTGCTACGCCAAGCGTGATAGCGACGAACAGCACGCCGAGTTGGGTCGTAAGCGGAAGCATTAGCCAGGGTTCAGTCACCGTTGGGAAGCGCTGACCACTCGCCGTGCGTAGCCGCCGCCACGCCATTACGTAACCCCACACCATCAGCGTCACAAGCCCCGCGGCGATCAACGCCAGCACTATTTGATTAGCGATACCAAACAGTACGCCCATATGCAGATCAATCCCCCAGCGGGTGAGCTTGGCGGCTAGTGGGAAGGTGGTAAAGTCGGTTTGATCGGTCACAGCCATGCTTTGCGGATGCAGCGCCACCTGGTCTACCTGCGTAGGCCACTGGCGATCAATTTCCGCTACCCGCCATGCCTCCTGGGAACTGCTCGGAGGCGTTAGTTGGATGCGCGCTGCGCTAAGCCCCGCCTTACGAGCAGCGCTCAGCGCCCGGTCAAAGTCCTCTAACGTGATAGACGTGGCCACCATTGCCATATGGCCGTGATGCTCAGCATGTTCATCGGCTACCTGGCTATCGGTATCGATCAGTGCCGTTGAGGCACTTGGCGTGCCCCAGCCCCAGGCATGACGAAGTTCCGCAATATTGCTCCCTGCCCACTGTGACCAAGTGAGCCCCGTTGCCGAAAAGAACAGCAGCCCGAAGGAAAGCACTACGCCAAGTGTTGCGTGGCGTTGGCGTGTGGTGTGGGAGCCTGATAGCGCTTTCAGTGCGCGGCGTTGGCGAATCCACAGCGTTATGCCACCCAGCGCGGCAAGCCAAAGCCATGAGGCAGCCAGCTCACTATAGAGACGCCCCATCTCGCCCATTAACAGCTGGCGGTGAAAATGATCGATCGCGGTGCGCAGCGGTAAAATACCGCTGGTACCATAAACCGTCGTATCACCGGTGACTTTCAGGGTAATGGGGTCGACAAACAGCGCCCGATGTTCAGAAGGCCCCAGCCCTGGCTCGCTAAACATGAGTCGGGTGGTGTCGCCTAACGCCGGTGCAGGGCGCACCGCGCTGGGCAGGGTTGGTTCGCCCAGGTATTGCTGGGCCGTAGTGATCTGTTCGGCAAGTGAATGAGGCTCGCCCTGAGTAGCGCCATATAGGGTGTCATGGTAGAGCCACTCTTCAAGTGGTGGGCTAAGCAAGTAAGCGATACCAGACAGTGCCGCGATAAGAATAAAAGGGCCGACGAAGAGGCCAATATATAGGTGTAAGCGGCTAAGCAGAGCAAAAAGCAGCTTGCCGGTGCGGTTAGAGGAGTGGACTGTCATTGGCTTGAATCCGAGTGGTATCGGTAAATTAGCCAGACAGCTTAGATAGTTTAATTAGCAATCGCTAGCCTGTGCATAGCGGTAAAAAGTCACACGCTTAGCGGCTAGACGGAGCGGGCTTGACGGCCAGGAGTGCACGGAATAGACCATTCATTAGCACCGGTTCGTCGTGGTGAATCTGAAACCCAGCTTCGCTGAGCAGTGGCTGTGCTTGGCGTGTAATGTCGGTGGCAAGTGCCGATGTGACTCCATTCAGAAGACGTCGGCCCGCACCCACAGATTGACCGTCTGGCTGGAACTTATCCATTACGCACAGCTGCCCACCGGGTTTTAACACGCGGTACGCTTCGGCAAGCCCTCGCTGTGGATCAGGCATTACCGCAATAATCAGATGCATGATGACGGCCTCAAAGTGCTCATCGGGGTAGTTGAGCGCCTCGGCATCCATCACACTACACTCCACATCGTGGCGAAGCTCCTCGGCTCTTTTTGCCGTGCGCTTCACCATGGCCGGAGCGATATCGGTGGCGTGCAATTCGATGTCATGAGGCAGAAAAGGCAGGTCTAACCCTGTGCCAGCCCCTACCAGCAGCACCCGCATACCAGGCTCCCAATCTACTTGTCCAAGCGCAATACGCCGTGGCCTACGAAACGCACGGGCGGCGACCGCATCGTAGAAAGGTGCGTAAACGGTGTAGCGAAGGCGATTCCACGCGGTGGTGTTGAACATAACGCCCCTTTGCAGCTCAACGCTGCGATTGCTGAATGCCGGGTGTCGACTATTTACATCAGACTACCTATAGCATGAAAGCAATCATTCAACCAATAAAGCGTGCTTATGTTGGATGATTTATTTTATATGGCTAATATTATCACCCTATCAAATTTATTGTGTGGGATTTATGAAATAGCAAACGTTATAGTGATCCTTTGGTTGATTGTTTGTAGTAATTTTTGATTGGTCTTAAAGTTGTAGAGATAAGATTTTATCATTGTGTTTGATTACCCTTTTTGTAGGCGTGTAGTTAAGCTTTCAACAATATCGATAACTAGCTGTCGATCATTTTGATTTAAAGGCTCTAAAAGCTGTTTCATTCTGCTTGACTGATCATCGATATGAAAACTGGCTTGCCCAAATAACTCAGCTGCCTCGCAGTTGAAAATTTCAGCAAGCTCTATTAAGCGCACAATGTTGGGGATCACCCGTCCGCGCTCGATGCGCGAAACGGCTTCGTTACCAACACCTAGGCGCTCAGCAACTTCCTCTTGGGTCAATTGACTGCGAACCCGCTGTTTGGCAATTGCCCGGCCGATACTGCCTGCAAGCCGTTTCTGTTCTGTTTTATTCACAATGTCCTCCATTAGACCTAGATGGTTGAGGAACGACCTATTGACATGAAGGACTGTTTAGGTTGAATATCATCTTCTAAGGTTGATTTGGATGCCTGTAGTTACTTTTTGTTTCGTTTGGTTACGCCATGAAATGTGTAATTAAGGGGTAATTATTTAATTGGGTAGCCAAAAAAAATAAAAAGCATAGGTGTGATAGGTGGAAATGCCCGAAGCTATAAAGCATATAACTGAGGGCAGCTTTAGTAGTGTAAGTTATCAATATGTTTTCAGTGTTAATGTTCAAGTTGCTTTGGTTGGTTGTTTGAAGGTTGTTTAAAAGCTTATGAAAGAAGATTGTGAGGTGTTGAATGTTGGGTGGTTTTTCTTTTGTAAGCTTTAGGCGTTTATAAACTTTAGTCGTTGATCGGTTACCGAGTGGCGTTTATGCGGCGGATCGGTGCGTTTTTTTAAATACTGTTCAGCAAGAGCGGGAGAGAAGCTTGATGTGTAAATCCGAAGGCGCTTAATAACATGCTCCCTACTTCTGCACCAGAGATTTTTCGACAGTTGGCGGATAAGTTGACCTGCGTCAGTGAAGAGGGCTTTTTTCAACACCTTGTGCGATCCCTGACGGGTATCCTTGGCGTTGATCATGCCGTTGTTGAATATGTCGATAGCCGCCAGGGCACTGTGAGCACATTGGCAGCGTGGTCTCAGGGTGAGTTCATTGAGACAGCTCCGTATTCACTACAAAGCACGCCATGCCAACAGGTCGCGGAACACTCACGGCTGTTTATATCTTCTCATACTCGTCAGCAGTTTCCAGAGGATCAGCGGCTGGCTGCCCTGAGAGTTGAGGGGTATTTGGGTATCTCCATCGCAGCGCCTGGTGGCGGCTTTTTGGGGGCTATTGCGCTAATGCACTCATCCGTCCTGGAGCTTCCTTCTTATGCCGATGAAGTGTTACGTATCTCTGCGGCGTTGGCTGGCGCAGAGTTGGCGCGTCAGTTAGCAGAAAGCCAAACGCGCGAACGTCTGTTATATAAACAGCAGGCGTTGCAGCGCATTGGTCGACACAACACCGCCCTGATCAACACCATTAATGAGCAGCAACGCTTTCAACACGCCGTTGTTAGCTTGGCAACTGCGGTCTCAGCTGAGAATGGCGAAGCGTTTCTGCGCCGGCTAACCGCCCATATGGCCGAAGCGTTATCCGCTGAAGTTGGGTTTATAGCGCTACTGGACGAGCAGGATTCCGATATCGCGCATACCTTAACGCTGTATGTAAATGGTCAGTGCCAGGATAATTTTGCTTATTATCTTCCTGGCGTTCCTTGCCATAAGGTAATGGTGGAGCAAGAGTGTATCGTTCACGAGGGCGCCGCCATTAGGCTGCCTGCTGAAACCAACGGGGCGCTTTCGTGGGTAAACGGCTATGTTGGGCGCCGGCTGGATGATAGCCATGGTCAGCCGATGGGGCTTATTGGCGTCATGTTTAAGAAGCCGCTGGACGATGTGGATGTTGTGCGCAATGTCTTGCAGATATTTGCTGCGCGGGCCGCTTCAGAGCTTGAACGCCAACAAGACGAAGTACGCATTCGCCAATTGGCTTTTTCTGATTCGGGGACTCAATTGCCCAACCGTGCTGCCTTTATGCGCCACTTAGAGCGAGTGGTCGCCGATACGCAGACCACTGAATTGGCGCTATTGCTACTGGATCTTAATCATTTCAAAGAGATCAATGATACCGCTGGGCATGACCTGGGCGATTTAGTCCTAAAGGCCGTGGCCGAGCGCTTTGCAGCTTCGTTGACGGAGGGACAGTATTTAGCACGCTTAGCTGGTGATGAGTTTGTGGTGGTTTGCCCTGGTGTTGAGGCAAGCAGCGCGTTAGCCACAGCTCAGCAATTGTGCGACAGCATCGCGCAACCGTTTATTGTTGAGCAACACTCCTTTGAGCTTTCTGTGGGAATCGGTCTGGCGCTATATCCTCAGCATGCGGCAACGCCATTAGAGCTGTTGAAACACGCCGACATTGCCATGCATCAAGCCAAGCGGCAAAAGCTTCCCGTATGTGTATTTGAACCCTGGATGGGGCGCGTTGTGGCTGAACAGTTGCATATCGCCAAACGCCTGGCGTCCGCCATTGCCGAAAAACAGCTGAGCCTGCACTTTCAGCCCCAGGTAGATTTGCACACCGGCCAGTTAATTGGCGCTGAGGCGCTGTGTCGGTGGCACGATGAGGAGCTGGGTGACGTTTCACCGGGTAAATTTATTCCTATTGCCGAGGAGCGCGGCATGATCGTCGCGCTCGGCAGTTGGGTGATAGAGGAAGCCTGCAGGCAACTTGCCGCATGGCGAGAGCAGGGGCGCTCTATGCCTGGCCAGTTAGCGATTAATATTGCCGCCCAGCAGTTTGAAGAGGATGATTTGGTGACTGGCCTGCTCGGTTGCTGTGTTGACTTTGGCGTTGAGGCGTCACAACTTAGCCTGGAAATTACCGAAAGCGGTATCATGGAGAATCCTGAAAAAGCGATTGCTATGACCGAAGTGTTAAAGAGCAAAGGGTTAGGGCTTTCCATTGATGACTTTGGCACCGGGTATTCGTCGCTTGCCTACCTAAAGCGCTTCGCCGCCGATAAAATTAAAATCGATATCTCCTTCGTCCGCGATATGCTCACCAGCGACAACGACCGTGTCATTGTGGCAACGATCATTGCCATGGCAAACACGCTGGGCCTTGAAACCATTGCGGAAGGGATTGAGAACCAAAACCAGATTAACGCATTGCTTGCAATGGGCTGTGCCCAGGGCCAAGGCTACTACTTTGATCGGCCATTGGCAGCTAAAGAGTTTGCCCAGCGCTGGCTGCGCTAGGTGAGTAGGTCGTTTTTGCATTGAGCGTTTTTGAAGGGCGCCCACCAAACTGCTATCTATAATAGACAATAAGCTTAAGGTAGCGCCTGTTCTCCCGGTTCAACGAATCGAGCCCATTCTAATTTTAGCCTCAACCCTTTCAAAAAGCCCGGTTAGTCGGGGTGCCAAGTAGTCTAGACTCATGCTATACCTAAAACGTAACCTCATCTTCACATACGCTCGAGGTGCGCGCTTTAGGATGGTGAGAAAATCAAAAGGACGCATTTAGCTGATCGAATGGACTCTTTCGTATGTCGATTCGGCAAGTAAGCGAATTTGAATTTAGTCAAAGGATTGTACAGGAGCATGACGCTAAATGAGTGGATCGACCCGGTTAAGTAAATTTTCAAGCTGCAAAGGTTTTTTTTCAGTCGCCGTTCTGGGTGGCCTGCTGGTTGGAAGCATCCCTCTTGAGGCTTTTGCATTTGGCTTCGATGATGTCGCTAGAAAAGCAGAGGAACTAGCCCAGCAGGGCTACCGAGCCCCGGAAACATCTCTGCCTGATGAGCTGCGCGAACTCAGCTATATGGAGTATTCGCAAATACAGTTCAAGCGAGATCGCGATGTGTGGAGCGGTAAAGGCGCACCGTTCACCCTGAGCTTTATCCATGAGGGTATGCATTATGACAGTGCCATCCAATTAAACAGCGTTGATCAGGAGGGGGGGGTACATGGCTTTGCCTATAATCCGGATGATTTTACCTACGGTGATTTAGGCATCTCCGACGAAGTGAAGAATAGCGATGGCATTGGTATTGCCGGGGTCAGGATCAACCATGCACTCAATGAAGGTGATCGCAAAGATGAGGTGATGGTCTTTCTGGGGGCTAGCTATTTTCGCGCTATTGGCGAAGGGCAGGTTTATGGGCTTTCCGGGCGAGGACTTGCCGTTGATACAGGGCTACCTTCGGGCGAGGAGTTCCCTCGCTTCAAGGAAATATGGATCGTCGAACCTGGCCCGGAAAGCCAGTACTTGACTATTTTCGCACTGCTTGACTCACCTAGCGTGACCGGTGCATACCGCTTCGTGCTGCGTCCCGGAGAAGACACTATAGTCGACGTACAGTCGCGGCTATATTTGCGTCGGGCTGTCGAGAAACTAGGGATAGCTCCACTCACCAGCATGTATCTTTACGGCCCAGAGCAGCCCTCTTCGACACAACACTATATCCCGGCAATCCATGATTCTAATGGCCTTTTGATCAATGATGCGCAGAATGGCTGGCTGTGGCGCCCGCTAGCCAATCCGGCCAGATTGATGATGAATAGGCATGCAACACCTCAGTTACGCGGTTATGGCTTGATGCAGCGTGGCCACAATTTTAGCGATTATCAGGATATTGCCGCACGTTATGATCTGCGCCCAAGCGCCTGGGTCGAGCCACAAAACGAATGGGGAGCGGGTAGCGTTGAGCTGATTCAGATTCCGACTGACAACGAGACCAACGATAATATCGTCTCGATGTGGCTGTCTGATGAACCCCATGAGCCGGGAACACCGCTGGCATTCGATTACCGTATTACGTTCACAACCAATGAAAGCCGCCACCTTGATCCTCAGCTTGCCTGGGTTGAAGAAACACGTCGCTCACGAGGAGAGGTGATGCGCGATAACCTAGTGCGCGAGCCCGACGGGACACTCGCTTTTGTCCTCGATTTTATCGGGCCCTCGCTTTCCGGTATCGGCAGCGATGCAAATATGACCGTTGAGGCAAGCGTGGGCGATAATGGAGAATTGGCGACTAGCCGCGTTGTTCATAACCCAGCGACCAACGGTTGGCGTGTATTTGTCAATGTGAAGCGGAATAATGGCAGCCAGCCCTTGGATATCAGGGCCAAGCTAATGCTCGATGGCAAGCAAATGTCCGAAACCTGGTACTACAGGCTGCCTGCTAATGGCTGAAATGATGTCTTCATCGCAGGCAACGCCAACGGATATTTATTTAGAGCGCTTGGCGTTGGAGACCCAGAATCGTAAGGAGCGCTACAAGTTACTGGTCGGTGATCTTGATAAGCACGACATGGCGTCGCTACACGCTGCGTTGAGCGAGGATAGTGATGGGGATGGTAATTGGCAGAGAGGTGACAATAGTGATCCTGCAGCGCTGTCAGTAGGTCGGCGCCTGGCGCTTGCCTATGCAGAGCCGCCGCTAGCGCCGCCAGACGTGCTGTCTACGGACACCTCCGGTATTACCCGCCTGCAAACTGCGCCACCGATGAAGCGAACGCCGTTGGCGCCCCAGCAGTGGTCGACCAATCCTTTCGTGAATATTGGTCGCCGCTTCAAGCGCTGGGCAAATGGTGATTTTCGTCGGCGCAGAAGAGAGTCACCCTCCGCGTCCTGGAAGTGGGTCGCCACTAGGCGACGCTGGGTTTTGCTAGTGCTGATTTTCGGTCAAAGCATCATCGCTGCCAATCAGATGCGTACTGTCCTCCCCGGCCAGGGCCTGCAGTGGCTTGAGATAGCTATCCTGTCGTTATTTGTATTGCTATTCGCCTGGGTATCCGCCGGGTTTTGGACTGCCTTGATGGGGTTTTTCCAGCTATTACGAAGCCATGACCGCTACGCCATTGACAACGAGGTGGGCGACGAGCCGATTGATGATGAGGCACGCACAGCGCTATTGGTGCCAATCTGTAACGAGGATGTTGCCAGGGTCTTTGCCGGGGTGCGCGCCACCCTGGAATCCCTGCGCAGTACGGGTAATGACCGGCATTTCGACATCTTTGTTCTGAGCGATACGTCCGATCCCGATATTGCCATTCAAGAAACCTATGCCTGGCTGGTGTTGTGTCGTGATCTGGATGCTTTCGGTCAGGTTTTCTATCGCCGCCGACAGCGTCGAGTCAAACGCAAGAGCGGTAATCTTGACGATTTTTGCCGCCGCTGGGGAGCGCTCTATCGTTATATGGTGGTGCTGGATGCCGATAGTGTCATGAGCGGCAAATGCCTTACCCGGCTGGTGCAAATGATGGAGGTGCACTCCAGGGTCGGCATTATCCAAACAGCGCCACGCGCTTCGGGGCGCCTCAACCTGTACGCTCGGATGCAGCAGTTTGCGACACGGGTATACGGACCGCTGTTTACCGCTGGGCTTCATTTTTGGCAACTGGGCGAGTCGCACTACTGGGGCCATAACGCGATCATTCGGCTCGCTCCGTTTATGCAGCACTGCATCCTGGCGCCACTGCCCGGTAAAGGCTCGATGTCGGGGGAGATATTATCCCATGACTTTGTCGAGGCGGCGCTGATGCGGCGCGCCGGTTGGGGGGTATGGATTGCCTACAAATTGGAAGGCAGCTTTGAAGAAATGCCACCTAACCTGCTCGATGAACTCAATCGCGACAGACGCTGGTGCCACGGAAATTTGATGAACTTCCGGCTGTTTTTCTCACAAGGCATCCACCCCGTCCACCGTGCCGTTTTCCTGACCGGTTTAATGTCTTATCTTTCAGCGCCGCTATGGTGTCTTTTTTTAGTTCTTTCTACCGCACTTCTAGCAGTGCATACCTTTAGCACTCCCGACTACTTTCCTGAGCCGGGAATGTTGTTTCCTGTTTGGCCACAATGGAATCCAACCTTAGCGGTGGGGTTGTTCGGTGTTACAGCGTTACTCCTTTTCTTGCCTAAGCTGCTCAGCGTGTTGCTGGTGTGGATACAGGGGAGTCGGCAATTTGGCGGGCCTCTCAAGGTATTGGAAAGTATGATTCTCGAGTCGCTATTCTCGATGCTATTAGCGCCGGTAAGGATGCTGTTTCACACCCGCTTTGTACTGACGTCATTGATGGGGTGGGCGGTTCAATGGCGCTCACCATCACGTGAAAATAGCGACACGACGTGGGGGGATGCGTTCCGCGCACATTGGAGTCAAACCCTAATAGGGGCGGTTTGGGCAGCGGGTGTTTACGTTATGGAGCCTACATTTCTGTGGTGGCTCTCGCCCATCGTCGTCGCTTTGATGCTGTCTATCCCGGTATCGGCACTGTCGAGCCGTGTCTCGTTAGGGTGGTTCTGCTTTCAAAAGCGGCTTTTCCGGATCCCCGAAGAAACACAGCCGCCCCGTGTGCTGCGGCGCATGGTGAGGTTGCTTTCCCACATGAATACCGGAATGGCGGCGCCGTCTTTTGCCCAAATGGTGGTAGATCCTGTGCCGAATGCGTTGGCTACTGCTTTAGGCACATCACGGCATACCGATGCCGAGCCAATACGCCAACGTCGGGCCGAGCGGGTTGCACGCGGAGTCAGGATGGGGCCTGCGGCAATGAGTAAGCTGGAGCGTTTGGATTTTCTAGATGACCCGGTGATGATGTCGCAACTGCACTACCACGTTTGGGAAGACAGCAAGGCACATCACAGTTGGTTTGACTGTGGTCTGCCAGGCCGTGAATCCAAGCACCTCCCAACCTTCAACTAGAGCCCTAAGCTGACGGTCTTTTTTAGTTACTCTCGCATTTAATCAGGCCGGCTGAGAGACTGGCTTGTATTGCCGCTATCACTGACTCGCTTATAACGTTTTCGCACTGAGCGTTTGCGATGGGCTCTCTCCGAACTGCTGCTTGTAGTCGTGGGCGAACTGTCCCAAGTGCCAAAAACCCCAGTAGGTGGCTATTTCCGTGACCGATTGTTGCGGAGATGCTGCCCGCAGCGCCCGGCGCACGCGGTTCAGCCGGGTCAGGCGTAAGAACTGCAGCGGGCTGATACCCAGGATGGTGGTGAAGCTGTACTGCAGTGTGCGGCGGCTAACGTGGGTAAGCTGACAAAGCTCCTCCATCGTCACGGGGCCTTCCAGATGCTCATCCACGTAGCGCTTGACGCGATCAACCACTTCCTTGCGATGGGCATAGCTGGGTGGCAGCTCAGCACTGGGCTGCTTGACCTGCAATAACTCCAGTAGCGCCATCAGCAGAATGTCTTGATGGATATGGCTGGCGATGGACAGCGTCTGACTGGTGAGTAGACGTTCAATGAGGAACGACACGGCGCGCAGGGTGTCACCGGCCGCTTGGCGACGGGGCATGGCGTGCCAGTGTGTATCCAGGCTGACCCCCTGCCGCTTGGCTGCCGCCGTCAAGGCGGGCAACTGGATCACCAGCCCATAGATGTCGAATCCTTCCGGCGTCACCAGTTCAAAATCACGTCCACCCGGGCGGCACATTACCTCGCCCGCACTGAGCGCTTGTCCATTGATGCGCGAGCCTTGATGGGTAGTGGGAATACCGATCCACAGCGACTCAGGCCATACCCGGCAGTCCTGACGTAGCGCTTGCCCGGTATGCTCCTTGAAGACCTGCATGGTTTCCAGTGCCACCTCATCCAGCCGCCCGTAGAAACTCCCTGGGCTGAGCTGATCGTACTCCTGTTGCCATCGCGTCAGGTTCTGCGCGTGCTCATCGGCATCAAAGGCCTCTTGAATGCACCTTGTTGGTGCAAATGAGCTGTCGAGCGTGGTCATGAAGCGCTCCTCGCAGTGATAAGTTGGCTAATCATAATTTATGTAACGCCTTAACTTTTTGTATTTACTTGAGTAAAGCGAAAGTTAGTGAGTTTGCCAAAACTTGATACTCCCTCTCTATTGATAACGCTATGGTGGAAACAAGCAAGTTTTGTACTTCAGCGCGATGTCAACGCGATCAACAACAGCCATCGTAATAAAAAAGGATAGCCCCATGGCGCAGACCTATCACACGACGGTGGGGAGTCGCAGCTATCGCTTTGCATGCCTGGCAGAGCTGATGGCTAAAGCCACGCCGCCCCGTTCAGGCGACCGTTTGGCCGGAGTAATGGCGGAGAGTGCCGAAGAGAGGGTGGTCGCCCAGATGGTACTCGCCGAGCTCCCGCTTACCACTTTTTTGAATGAAGCCCTGATTCCATACGAAGAGGATGAAATCACTCGGCTGATTATCGATGACCATGACTCCGACGCTTTCGCCCCCATCCGTCACCTCACCGTCGGCGATTTTCGTAACTGGTTGCTCTCCGACCACGCTACCAGTGAGGTGTTAGCAGAAGTAAAAACGGGGATTACCCCCGAAATGGCCGCTGCCGTCAGCAAGCTGATGCGCAATCAGGATTTGATTCTGGTGGCCAAGAAGTGCCGGGTCACCACCGCTTTTCGCAACACAATTGGCCTGCCGGGGCGGCTTTCCACTCGGCTTCAGCCCAATCACCCCACCGATGATGTGACCGGCATTGCGGCCAGCATTCTGGACGGCCTGCTCTACGGCAGTGGCGACGCGGTGATTGGCATCAACCCAGCGACGGATAACGTTGCCCAGAGCGTCAAGCTGATGCGCTTGATGGATGAAGTGATCCAGAAGTATCAAATCCCCACCCAGTCCTGCGTGCTTACCCACGTAACGAATACGCTGGAAGCCATAGAGCAGGGTGCCCCGGTCGATCTGGTCTTCCAGTCGATCGGCGGCACTGAGGCCACCAACCGCAGCTTTGGCTTCGACTTGAGCACCCTGGCCGAAGCCGAAGCGGCGGCGCAGTCGCTCAATCGCGGTACGGTGGGGCGCAACGTGATGTATTTCGAAACCGGCCAGGGCAGCTCGCTTTCTGCCGACGCTCACCACGGGCTCGACCAGCAAACCTGTGAAGCCCGCGCCTACGCCGTTGCACGCAAGTTCAAGCCCTTGCTGGTGAATACCGTGGTGGGTTTTATTGGCCCAGAGTACCTGTTCGATGGCAAGGAGATCACCCGTGCAGGCCTTGAAGACCACTTCTGCGGCAAGCTATTGGGCGTACCCATGGGCTGCGATGTCTGCTACACCAATCACGCCGAAGCCGACCAGAATGATATGGATAACCTGCTCACGCTGCTCGGCGTGGCGGGCTGCAACTTCATTATGGGTATCCCAGGCTCTGACGACATCATGCTCAACTACCAGACGACTTCGTTTCACGACGCGCTCTATGCACGGCGGGTACTGGGGCTGAAGGCCGCGCCGGAGTTTGAGCGCTGGCTCGAAGAGATGCAGATTTTCCAGGATGTTAGCACCCACCGGCTCAATGACCAGCTGCCCGCCGCCTTTGCCAACAGCCTGCGCCACCTGCCCAAGGAGCCTCGCCATGGCACATGATCCATCATCACCCATCGTGGTGGAGAACCCCTGGGAGCGGCTGAATGCCTTTACCGATGCGCGAATTGGACTGGGGCGCGCTGGGGTCAGCCTGCCGACCAGCAAATTGCTGGCGTTTCAGTTGGCTCACGCCCAAGCACAGGATGCGGTTCATTGTCCGCTGGATGTGGAAGCGCTATCCACCGAGCTGACCCAAGCTTTGGATTTGTCTGAGGCACCGCTGCGCCTGCACAGCCATGCTCAGGATCGTGCCATGTACCTGCAGCGGCCCGACTATGGCCGTCGCCTTAACGACGAGACCCGTGAGCACCTGCAGAAAGCTGCCGCGTCCCAGCAGCGCTATGACCTTGCAATCGTCGTGGTCGATGGGCTTTCTGCGTTGGCTGTACAGCAGAACAGTGCTCCGTTTCTTGGCGCGCTTTATCAGATGCTGAGCAGCGATGCTGCTGATTGGCAGCTAGCACCACTGACGCTTGTCGAGCAGGGGCGGGTGGCGATTGGCGACGAAATTGGCGCACTGCTCAATGCCGACGCCGTGCTCGTCATGATCGGCGAACGACCGGGGCTGAGTTCGCCGGATAGCTTGGGGTTGTATATGACCTGGGCGCCCGAGCCGGGGCTCAAGGACGATCGACGCAACTGCATTTCCAATGTGCGTCCGGCAGGTTTGCAGGTGGAAGAGGCCGCCAGACGCTTCTTTCTGCTGTTAAAAGAGGCCCGTCAGCGCAAATTGTCGGGCGTTAAGTTGAAAGACCGCAGTGAAGACGATGTGCTGGAAGGTGACTCAGCATCAGGCTCGACGCGTAACTTCCTGGTGGCGGATTAACGTCACCCAAAAAGCGACAACCTATAACAACGATCACACAACAAAACGGAACAACGTTGGTAAACCACAGCACGCCGCTGACGACGATTTCGTTCCACACTGAAAGGGCAAAACGATGACACAACCAACGATAGATCAAGCGTACCTGGCAAAACGCCAACTGCGCAAAGGCACCGCTGGCTGGATGCTGCTGGCGGGCCTCGGGGTTTCCTACGTAATTTCCGGTGATTTCGCCGGGTGGAACTTTGGTATTGCTGAAGCTGGCTGGGGGGGCTTTGCGATAGCCGCGTGTCTGATGGCGTTAATGTATCTGGCGCTGGTGCTGTCACTTGCCGAAATGTCGGCGGCGATACCCGCGGCTGGAGGCGGCTACAGCTTTGCCCGCCAAGCAATGGGGCCTGCTGGCGGCTATCTGACCGGGTTGGCCGTATTGATCGAGTATGCCCTGGCGCCAGCGGCCATTGTGATCTTCATTGGCGCCGCCGTAGAGTCGTTGCTGGGTATCAACGGCCCGCTGGTCTACCTCATTTTCTACGCGCTGTTCATCGGCATTCACCTGGCGGGTGTGGGGGAAGCGCTAAAAGTCATGATGGTCATCAGTGGCTTGGCAGTGTTTGCCATCCTGGCCACCGCCGTCGCACTGATCGGTGATTTTGATGCCGCCAACCTGTTTGATATTGCTCCCACCGATGCGGCAGGTGCGAGCACCTTTATGCCGTTTGGTTGGTACGGCGTCTGGGCGGCACTACCCTTTGGTATGTGGCTGTTCCTGGCGGTAGAAGGCGTACCGCTTGCGGCCGAAGAGGCTAAAGATCCTGCTCGGGACATGCCCAGAGGTATCATCGGCGCGATGTTGTTCCTGCTCTTCACAGCGCTGTTAGTCGTGGTGCTGCTGGCCGGTGCCGCGGGCGCCGAGATGATCGGTCAAAGCGGCGTGCCGCTGGTGGATGCGCTGAATGCAGCGGGCAATCCGACCTTGGCAACCGTGGTGAACGTGCTGGGCCTGGCGGGGCTGATTGCTTCCTTCTTTTCGATCATCTACGGCTATAGCCGGTTGGTCTTTGCGCTTTCACGGGCGGGGTACCTCCCCAAGGCGCTGTCGCTGACCAGTGGCCGTAAAGTGCCTTATCTTGCCCTGATCGTGCCCGGCGTGTTTGGCTTTCTGGTGTCGTTGAGCGGTGAAGGCGACCTGATGCTGGGCATGGCCGTGGTCGGTGCGACGATCTCTTATGCGCTCATGGCACTCAGCCATATTCTACTGCGGGTAAAACAACCCGACCTGCCGCGTCCGTATAAAACGCCTGGCGGTGTCGTTACCTCGGGGATTGCACTGGTGCTTTCCCTGGTTGCGCTCACCGGGGTATACGCCTTCGACCCACGCGCCTTTAACTACACTATCGTGCTGTTCATTGTTGGCGCAGCCTACTTCTTCCTCTACAGCAAGAATCACCTCGTAGCGAAAACTGCCGAGGAGGAGTTTGCGTTGGTGGTCGCGTCACCTGAAGATCTGGATGATATTGACTCAGATCCTGTGGTCACGACAGCGAAGCTGTAATTCACAAGACTAATCGCCTAGGCTGAACAAGCCTCTTTGCCCAGCGGCAAAGAGGCTTTTTTGGCTAATGATAAGGAGTCGTCATGGCGTTGACATTTGATAGTCCCAGCGAGCAGCAGCGCTGGTACTCCGTTGATGATGGCGTGATGGGTGGCGTTTCAAAGAGTGGTTTTTGCGTTACCGATGGCGTAGGTCGCTTTCAGGGCGAGGTGTCGCTTGAAAACGGTGGTGGCTTTGCCTCCGTTCGCCGCGAGCCCAATGGGTTCGAGCCAACGCTAGCGGATGCCCAGGGCATAGAGCTGACCGTGCGGGGCGACGGACGTACCTATCAACTGCGCTTGAAAAGCACCTCCCTTGGCAATGCCTCAGCGTACCGAGTGAAATTTACGCCTTCTCAAGATGCCTGGGAGACGCTGTACTTCTCATGGGATGCTTTTGAAGCGGTGAGGCGGGGAACGCTATTGAGTGACGCCCCGGCAGTAACGCCAAGCGAGATTCACCAACTTGGCTTTTTAATCGCTGACCGCACCGCGGGGCCTTTTTGCTTACGGCTCAAACGTATTGCGGCAGTGCGCTAAACTGGGGCTACCCAACCAAGGTCGTCTCGCATGTAGTTTGCCGTTAGGCAACGCTAGCGCAAATCAACAGGAGCCCAGCCCGTGAAGCACTCGCCTGCGTACCGCTTAGCGACGACGATTTTGCATGGCTTTGATGAGTACCGTGCACGTTTTAAGGAGATTACCGCCGATGCCAGCCGTCGTTTCCGTGACGCGGCGTGGCGCGAAACGCAGCAGGCATCCGCCGAGCGTATCAATCTCTATAAGGAAAAGATTGATGACACTCTGGGGCGCTTAAAGCGTACCTTTGATCCCGAGGTGGTGTCTCACTGCGAGTGCTGGCGCGAGGCGCGCAACCACTACGCTGAGTTGATCAGCCACCGACTCGATTATGAGCTCGCTGAAACCTTCTTTAACTCGCTGTTCTGCGCTATTTTCCATCATCGCCATATCCGCAACGACTGGATGTTTGTGTATAGCTCCCGGGAAGATGCCGCCCACCGCTCGGGAATTGACCTATGCCGTCGCAAACAGGTTAATGGCGACTGGCAGGCTGCCCTCAAATGGGCACTTATCGATGCCCCCTTCGAAAATCGCTTTGCGGAAATAGATCAGGATACTCATCTCGGCGCCACCTTCTTACAGCAGCACTTACCCACGGCGATTTTGAACGCCGGTGATGCTGAAATCGAGTTGCTGAATAGCGTCTTTTATCGCAATAAAGGCGCCTATTTGGTGGGGCGAATCCTGGGCGGCGGCGAGCAGGTGCCGCTGGTGCTGCCGGTACTCCATGGCGAGGGTTTTGGAGAGCAGCAGGGGGGCGATCCCAGCCTACACCTGGATACGGTACTGATCGAAACCGACGAGGTGTCGATTATTTTCTCCTTCACCCGCGCCTACTTCCAGGTTGAGGTAGCGGTGCCCAGGGAGTTTGTCGATTACCTTCAGCAACTGATGCCGCACAAACCGGAAGGCGAGCTCTACGCTGCCATCGGCTTCTTCAAACATGGTAAAACCGAGTTTTTCCGGGCGTTGAATCGTCAGGTCGCCAGGCGTGAAGATCAGTTTATTATCGCCCCAGGCGTGCGTGGCATGGTGATGGCGGTGTTTGTACTGCCCAGCTTTCGCACCGTCTTTAAGATCATTAAAGATAAATTCGACCCGGCCAAAGACGTGACCCACGCCGTAGTGCGAGAAAAGTATCGGCTAGTGAAACGTCATGACCGGGTAGGGCGCATGGCCGATACTCAAGAATTCTCCAATTTTATTGTCCGCCAGGATCATTTTGCGCCGGAGTGCCTGGAGCACTTACTGGAAGTGGCTCCCTCAACCGTTGTGTTGAAAGACGATAAGGTGATTATCAAACACTGCTATACCGAGCGGATGATGACGCCGCTGAACATCTACCTGGAACAGTGCAGCGACCAAGAGAAGGAGACGGCGCTTAAGGATTACGGCAATGCCATTAAGCAAATGGCCGCGGCGAACATCTTTCCTGGCGATATGCTGCTGAAAAATTTTGGCGTGACACGCCATGGAAGGGTGATCTTCTACGACTACGATGAAGTTTGCTACCTCACCGAGTGCCGTTTTCGGCATATACCCAAATCCCAGGGCAATGACTTCCAGGGGGGTGATACGTTATCTATCGGCCCTAACGATATTTTTCCTGAGGAGTTTGGGCCTTTTATGTTCGCTAATAAGATCCTACGCGACATGTTCATGGCGCAGCACCCCGAGCTATTTGACCCGGATTACTGGCTGGAACTGCAGCAGGCGATCATCGATGGCCGTGTCATCGACGTTTATCCTTACCGCAATAAGCAGCGTTTTGCGGGCAGTATTGGCCAGCTAGTATATTAGTGTCTTACTTAAGAAACAGTGAAACATAAACAACGAGGTCATCATGGCAGCAAGCCCGCATTTGGTGGTGTTTACCGGCTCGGGGATTAGTGCTGAGAGTGGTATCAAGACCTTCCGTGCCAGCGACGGCCTATGGGAAAACCATCCTGTCGAGGATGTTGCCACTCCCGAGGCGTGGCAACGTGACCCGCAGCAAGTGCTGGATTTTTACAATCAACGACGTGATCAGATCCGTCGTGCCAAGCCCAACGCGGCGCACAAGGCGCTAGCTGCCCTGGAGCAAGAGGGGTTTAACGTCAGCATTATTACTCAGAATATTGATGACCTTCATGAGCGTGCAGGCTCCCGCCATGTATTACATCTACACGGCGAGATTTTAAAAGCACGTTCGTCAATCGATGAGCGCATGCGCTACCCGCTGCCGAAAGGCGGCATCGAACTAGGCAATGTGTGCGACAAGGGCAGCCAACTGCGACCCGACGTGGTCTGGTTTGGCGAGTCGGTGCCGCTGTTTGCGGAGGCCTGTGAACTTGTCAGTCAGGCTGACTTTCTACTGGTCGTCGGCACATCGCTGGCAGTTATGCCCGCCGCTTCGCTGCTCTCGTACATTGACTACGACACGCCCTGCGCACTGGTCGACCCGGAGGCGGATATGCTCAGCCCGCCAGGCGTATTGGCAATTAACACCACCGCTGGAGAAGGCGTTCCAGCGTTGGTAAACCGCTGGAAGCAGCAGGGTAATCTACTGTTGTCTTGAAAATTCGAGACTGGATCGGCACAGCCTTCTGCGGGGGCGCTGTAAACCCGTCCATGGGCGCTACTTTTGTCATCTGACCGCCATGGATGGCGGAAATGCCGGAATTGTTGGGAACATTTTCCGGTCATGACAAAAGACCCCCGCTACAGGCTGATCCCGATCTCGTGTTTAGTAATCATTGTGGCTTTATTGAGGCCTTAAGAACCACGCCTTCATTACATCGGTAATCTGGCTAATTTCCGCTTCAGAAGTAATGTAGGCGGGCATGGTATACAGCCAGCGGCCAATGGGGCGCAGCCACACGCCGCGCTCGCGGGCGAAGTCTCCTACGCCTTTTAGCACCTCGGCGGAGTGCGCTTCGATCACCGCGGTGGCGCCAAGGACTCGAACGTCGGCCACTGCCGGATGTGTATTCAGCGCTTGGTCTTCAAGTAGCTCACGCTGCAGCTGCTGGCTGAGCTTCGCAATCTTACCTAGATAATTCTCTTCCTCGAAGACGCGCAGGCTTTCCAGCGCCACCCTGCAGGCCAACGGGTTGCCCATAAAGGTAGGCCCGTGCATAAAGGCGTGCTGGGGTGTATCGCCGATAAAGGCGTCGTGGACACGATCCGTGGCGAGCGTTGCGGCGTGACCCAAATAGCCGCCGGTCAAGCCTTTGGAGAGCACCATAATATCCGGCGTGACGCCTGCGTGGTCAGCGGCAAACAGCTTACCGGTGCGGCCAAAGCCGGTGGCGACTTCGTCAAAAATCAACAGCACCCCAAACTCATCGCACAGTTCCCTGGCGCCAGTAACATAGTCTGGCGAGGTCATGTTGAGCCCGCCTGCCGCTTGTAACAGGGGCTCCATCAGCAGTGCAGCGATCTCTTCATGGTGGCGCTCAAGTACGCTGCGCAGGGCGCTAAGGTCGTGCTCGACCTGTTCAGCGGTGGCATCAAAAGGGGCCGTGGGCGCCGGGGCGAAATGGTGCTGGGGTAGTAGACTGGCGAACAGGCTATGCATGCCTTCTTCAGGGTCGCATACTGCCATGCAGCCGGTGGTGTCACCGTGGTAGGCCTTCATCAACGAGAGCATCTTTCGCTTGCCGGGGTGGCCGGTGAGTACCTGGTATTGAAGGGCCATTTTCATCGCCACTTCCATGCCCACCGAACCACTGTCTGAATAGAAAACGTGGTTCAGCCCGGCGGGGGTAATGCGCACCAGTTCACGAGCTAATTGATCGGCGGGCTCATGCGTCAAGCCGCCAAGCATCACGTGGCACAGCTCGCCTGCCTGTTCGCGAATGGCCGCCACCAAACGGGGGTGGCCATAGCCGTGAATCATGCACCACCAGGAGCAGGTGGCATCCAGCAGGCGTTCACCGCTCTCAAGCATAAAGTGAGCGCCCTCACCGCCAACCACCTTAGGTGCGGGTGTCTGGGTTTTTAGGTGAGCATAAGGGTGCCAAACTGGCGTTTTCATAACGGCTCCAGGGAAAGACAGGGGGCGGCATTCGCGGCGTTGGGGGCATCTAGATGGGGAATAATGCCTAAACAGGGAGCCGCCAGCTTGGCGTTTAGATGGGCAATATTGGCCTCAAAGCGGGCTGTGTCAGCCGCAAAAGCGGGGTCTACCACGCTGCCTGCCCAGCCGGCTAATACCAAGCCGTCGGCGCGAATGGCTTCTGCGGTTAAGCGGGCATGATTCAAGCAGCCCAGCTTTAGGCCAACCACCAGAATCACCGGTAGCTCAAGCGCCATCGCCAGGTCGGCAAAATCTTCCTGTTCGTTTAACGGTACGCGCCAGCCGCCGGCGCCTTCAATCAGAGTGATGTCTCTGGGTGTTTGGCTAAGCGTTTCGCGCAGCAAGCTAACGATGGTGCTAATCTCAAGCGGCTGACCCGCCTCTAACGCAGCGAGGTGAGGCGCAATGGCGGGGGCAAAGGCGATGGGATTCACCGTGGCGTAGTCGACCGGCGGCACGCTTTGATGCTGAAGGGCGAGAGCATCACTATTTTGCAGGCCTTCAGGCGTCGCTTGGCTGCCGGAGGCGATAGGTTTCAAGCCCAGCGTGCTCAACTGCTGTTGGCGGGCGGTATATAGCAATCCGCTGGTCACCAATGTTTTACCCGCATCGGTATCGGTGCCAGTCACAAACCAGACGTTCATAGCGATTTTTCCAATTGCAGCGTTAAGCAGTGGTAACTCACGGGTAGGCCTTCCGGTTGGCGGAGTTGTTCAAAGCGCGCTTGTGCGGCGGCGATGTCATTTCGACTAAGGCTGGCTTGTGGCCGGGCAATCTGGGCGCCGACACCTTTGATGGACGCCATTACCGCCTTCAAGTCAGGGTAATAGAAGCGCTCAACGGTGGCCGTCTGCCGGGTGATGGTTAAGCCGCTTTCGCCGATGGCTCTCTCGACGCTGGCGCGATCAGGCGTTTGCAGCAGCGCTTCGGGTCTCTGCCAGGCATGGCCAACTTCTTTTAACGTTCCTGGCAGCAGCGTCGTAATATGCGCCAATCCCCCGGGCGTGAGGACCCGGTAAAGCTGCTCCATCACCGCGCCAATGTCGGGGCACCACTGCACCGCCAGGTTGGAAAACACCAGATCAAATGCATGCTTACCAAACGGCAGTGCCGCGGCGTCTCCCGGTTGCCAATGAATGCTTTCACCGTGGTGCTGGCGGGCCTGTTCCAGCATGCCGGGGGCTAAATCTAACCCCGTTATACGAGCATTCGGGTAACGTTCAGCCAACCGCTGTGTCCAGTAGCCGGTACCACACCCCATATCCAACACGTTAAAAGCGTGTGGAGGTAACGAACCCCAAAGCTTCTCGCCTATGTGGCGCTGGGCAGTGGCGAGCACATCATAGCGGGGAGCAGCCCGGGAAAAGGCGTGGGCGACCCGTGCCTGCCAGTTAACCTCAGCCTTCAGCGTTAGATCGTTCATAAAACCGCCGTACTGACGTCAGTCATCTGTCTGGCATGATGGCCAATCGTTGCTGCGAGTGCCTGGGGCTGCGAGAGCATCGGGCAGTGGCCGACATCGCTTAGGGGCTTGCTTACGCGGCGCTGGGCGGGGCTGATGAATGGATCATGGTCGCCGATGAGACGTACCACTGGGCAAGGGGGCGCCGCTAGGCGTGGGCGATTATCAATGGTTGCCAGCCAGTGTAGGCCGGTAGCCAAGGTGGGGCTGTCGGCAGGCGGTGTATCGCCCAATAAATCACGCAGTTGCCGGTGAACTTGCCGGGGGCCGGGCTCACCTTGTGTCTGCCAGCGCAAAAAGTGTTGCCAGGTCGCGGTGGGGTCGCGCTGAAAGGCGCGTTGGAAGGCACTCAGCTCGGCGCTAGTGACGCCACCTTTGGCGCTGACCTCGCCTTTGACACAGAACGTCTCCCCCGCACCGAGCAGAATCAGGCCCCGAGGTGGGGGAAGATATGCCAGTAGCGCCGTAGCAAGTAGCCCACCCAATGACCAGCCGACCCAGACCGCATCGCTGGCTAACGGCTCGGCCATAGTGTCGGCCAGCTCTTGCAGCGCCGCGTTAGCCTCAAGCGGCGGCGTATCGCCATAGCCAGGCCAATCCACCGCCTGGGCAGCTAGGCAGGCGGGCCAGTGCGCCTCAAGCGGCTGCCAAATACGCTGGCCGATTCCCCAGCCGGAGAGCAGGATTAAGCGCAGGGGCTGCATAACGCCTCTTGGTGCTGGCAGTGGTGGAGCGCGGCTAACAGTTGATCAATATCGTCGTGCTGATGGCGCGCGCTTAAAGTTACACGCAGACGGGATTCCCCCTTGGGCACCGTTGGCGGTCTAATCGCCCCCACCTGTATACCCTTTTGCTGGAGCTGCAGCGCCCAGCTTAGGGTGCGCGCTTCCTCCCCCAGGATCAGCGGCTGAATGGGGGTGGCCGAATCGCTGAGAGGTAGCCCCAAGTGCAGCGCCTCATGGCGAAAGTAAGCGATATTGGCGTTTAGCTGAGCGAGATGTTCCGGCTCACTCTGGACAATCTCCAGCGCTTTTAAAGTCGCGGCGGCAATCGCCGGGGGCTGGGCGGTGGTATAGATATAGCTGCGTGAAAACTGAATCAGGTGCTCAATTAGCTCGGCATCCCCGGCTACAAAAGCCCCGGCGGTACCTAATGCTTTACCCAGGGTTCCGACCAAAATCGGCACCTCGGTGCTGTTCCAAGTGCTGCCCACGCAGCCGCTGCCATTTTCACCCAGTACGCCCACGCCGTGGGCATCATCGATCATCAGCCAGGCGCTGTGCTGCTGACTGACTTCGACCAGCGTGGCGATGTCGGCGATATTGCCATCCATACTGAAAACACCATCGCTGACCACGAGCTTATGCGCGCACTCACTGCGCGCCAGCAGGCTTTCCAGATCAATGGCATCGCGGTGATGAAAGCGCCGCGAGCGGGCACCGCTTAACGCAGCGCCATCAATTAGTGATGCGTGGTTGAGGCGATCCTGGAAAATAGCGGTATGGCGATCTGCCAGCGCTTGCAGCACGCCGAGATTGGCCATATAACCGGTAGAAAACAGCAGCGCACGTTCGCGGCCTGTCCAGCGCGCTAACGCTTCTTCCAGGGCGTCGTGAATCTCTAGATGACCGCTGACCAAGTGCGAAGCACCTGCACCCGCGCCAAACCGGCGCGCGCCTTCCGCCTGGGCTTCACACACGCGAGGGTCTAGGGTGAGGCCCAGGTAGTCGTTACCTGCAAAGTCGAGGGTATTGTTTTTGGCTACCTGACGAGTTCGCCAGCGCTCCGTCTGTTGACGATGAGCGCGGGCGTCGGCCAGACGCTGTTGCCACGCTTCAGACACTGGCGTCTACCGCCAGCTCGGCAACCCTTTCGGCGTGCACCTGCTGCTGTGCCTGTTGGGCAAGGCGTGCTGCTTGAGTATCTTCGCTTTCGCAGGTCTCGCGCTTCTCAGGGTGCAGGCCCAGCTTGGCAAACAGGGCACGGTCACGATCCACTTGGGGGTTGCCGGTGGTCAGCAGTTTATCGCCGTAGAAGATCGAGTTGGCGCCTGCCAAGAACGCCAGCGCCTGGGTCGATTCGTTCATCTGCTCGCGGCCAGCGGAGAGCCGCACATGGCTTTGCGGCATCATAATGCGGGCGACCGCAATGGCGCGTATGAACTCGATGGGGTCTAAATCTTCAACATTTTCCAGCGGCGTGCCGGGCACTTTCACCAGCATATTGATCGGCACGGATTCAGGGTGCGGTGAGAGCTTGGCCAGCTGTTGCAACAGGGCGCTACGGTCTTTGGCATCTTCACCCATGCCGAGAATCCCGCCAGAGCAGACCTTCATGCCCGCATCGCGCACGTTGGAGAGCGTTTCCAGCCGGTCGCTGTAGGTGCGGGTGGTAATGATCTCACCGTAGAACTCCGGCGAGGTATCCAGGTTGTGGTTGTAGTAATCGAGCCCTGCCGTGGCCAATCGACTGGCCTGTTCGCCGTCGACCATCCCCAGCGTCATGCAGGTTTCAAGGCCCACGGCTTTCACCTGACGAACCATCTCTTCGACCAGCAGTAGATCTTTATCCCGCGGGCTTCGCCAGGCGGCGCCCATGCAAAAACGGCTGGCACCTGCCTCTTTCGCTGCCTTGGCTTGTTCGACGACCTTTTCAATTTCCAGCAGCTTCTCTTTTTCCAGCTGAGTGTTGTAGTGGCCGGATTGGGGACAGTATTTGCAGTCTTCGGGGCAGGCGCCGGTCTTGATCGACAGCAGGGTAGAGACCTGCACCGCGTTAGCATCGAAGTGGGCACGGTGAACCTGCTGGGCTTGAAACAGCAGGTCATTGAACGGCAGCGCGAAAAGCGCGTTGATCTCATCCAGCGTCCAGTCGTGGCGCTGCGCATGAAGAAGCTGTTCGTGATGCACGGTCATGGTGTAAACCTTTTTACCTTTAATAGTTGACGAGACTTTAGCGGCGTTGCGCTTTGGGTGTCAACGTTGAATTTTTTTTAGGTTTACGGTGGTGGCGAGGAAATATGCTAGCCTTTGCATAACCCCACCCTAGGTGAGCTACTATGCGTTTGAGCGACTATCAGCGCCAAATGATCGTCCAGTCAGTAAAAAGCTGTTTCGGCCCCAAGGCGCGGGTGAAGCTATTTGGCTCGCGTACGGATGACCGCCGTCGAGGCGGTGATATCGACCTACTGATCACCACGGACATGCAGGATGTTAATGATATCGGCCGGGCCGAAATGCGTTGTCAGGTGCAACTTCAGCAGGCGCTGGGCGAACAAAAGATCGATATGTTGATCGACTATCCCAATAGAGGTCATTACCCAGCCATTTTCCGCATAGCTGAACAATCAGGTATTGCGTTATGACTCAAGATATTTCGCAACAGCGTTTACTTGATGCTTGGCGCGAGTGTCAGCGTCATAGGCATTTCATTGACTATGCGTTGTCGTCTTTGCAAACGTCGCTACCCATTACCGGCGAGCGCTTTGCTCGACTAAGTGATGCAGAGATCCAAAGTCTGGATCAATTCGTGCTTCGGTTTGGCAAATTGCAGGATGCTATTGGCGCGCGACTGTTCCCTTCTGTGCTGCTGTATTTACAGGAGCCTTATGAGGATCGCCCCATGCTGGATAAGCTTCACCGCCTGGAAAAGCTGGGTTACATCGAAGACAGTGAGCAATGGCAAGCGCTTAGAATGCTGCGCAATCGCTTCGCCCATGAATATCCAGATGACCCCGATAAAAATGCGGCGATCCTGATGTTGGCGATTGAGTCAGTAGCCAGTTTGAGTTCTATCCTGGAGCGCATTGACCAAAAGCTTGCACTTTCTTCTATCGCATAATCATTTCCTCATAGCCCCGTTCTCATGGCTCTGTTCTTATGACAGAGTGCCTAGCTGATAAGCGCTGCCCTGCTTTATACTCTGCGCCCTTTACCATTCTCGGTAGTTCTCGTTTTAACTTTTTCACTCTTGGCTTTCCCACCCTATGGAGCGCGGATGTCTGCTTTTGCTAGCACTGATGATAAGAGCTCTGTTGATAAGAGCTCCGTGAATGATTGCTCTGCTGTTGGTTCGGGAGACAGCCTAACCAGTGAGTATCCGTGTCCGCCGCGGCGCGAGTTCAAGGCGCGGGG
The DNA here is from genome assembly GCF_054065485.1 of Vreelandella sp. 2A-K22. Classification (NCBI taxonomy): domain Bacteria; kingdom Pseudomonadati; phylum Pseudomonadota; class Gammaproteobacteria; order Oceanospirillales; family Halomonadaceae; genus Vreelandella; species Vreelandella sp. 2A-K22. The sequence continues at coordinate 192,873 of NZ_JBSUGC010000013.1, forward strand.
CAGTTTTGTTACCCGCTGCGATAACTGTCAGCTACCCGTACTGAATTGCCTGTGCCCCTATCAGGTGAAGGCCGAGAGTCATGCTCAGGTCTGGCTAATAACGCATCCGATAGAGCACTTCAAGCCGACCAATACCGGGCGCTTGATTCGCGATGTGATCACGACGACCCAGGTGTTTACCTGGTACCGCACGGCGCCGGATGCACAGCTGGCAGCGCTGTTGAAAGACCCTCGCTATGTCCCCTTTGTGATTTTCCCCGATGACCAGCCCGACTACGCGGATCGGGTGGTGGGTATCGAAGCGGTTCACTCGGCGAAAGAGCAGGAGCGCATTCCGGTGTTTATTATTTTGGATGGCACCTGGCGTCAGGCACGGCGCATGTTCCGTAAAAGCGCTTATCTAGATGCTTTGCCCGTGCTGCCATTGAGAACCGAGCGCGAGACGCGCTACCGGCTGCGCAAGCCAGCGTCAAAAGCGCACTTGTGCACTGCCGAGGTGGCTATCGAGCTGCTGCGCCAGGGCGGGGATACGGTTGCAGCGGACGTGCTGGATGACTACTTTGAGGTGTTTAACGATAGCTACGCGGCGAGCCGATTGCATCACAAAATCGACCCGCCTACTGCGGCGATGCGGCGCCTAGCCGCCAAACAGAGCACCGGCGATTCTGAATCCGGCCACCCAGGTGCCCACCGCGGAGCCTAGCGTGGCGAGAATAAACACCAGCAGGGTGCGCGATACACGGTTTTTCCACCAGCCTTTCAACTGCGTTACATCGTGGCGTAGCGATGAAAAATCGCGCACTTTGGGTTTGCGCATAAAGAGCTCAACCCCGGCGGCCACAAAGCCAGCGCCGATGGTGGGGTTCAGCGAGGTGAGCGGCGCGGCAAAGAAGGTGGCAATCACGGTCACCGGGTGCGCCATGGCGATAATCGTCGCACCGCCAGAGAGAATACCGTTAATCAAGAACCACTCAAGCACCAGTTGCCAGCCAAGGTCGGTGTTGCGTGAAAAGCCAATCGCAAAGCCGGTAAGCACCAACGCGGTAATCAGCCACGGCAGCGCTTTCCAAAGCTTGGACGGTGGCGGGGTGGCTTCCAGTGTTTCGCGCTCTACCTTTGGCTCGGCGGGCAGCGGTGTTTCCAGATGTTCGCCAGTACCTTTGAGGTGGCCTGCGCCGAGCACTACTAACACGTGCTGGTAGCGCCCCGGCGGCGCGTCTTCGGCTAAGCGTAACGCCATATAGCGGTCGCGCTCGCGAATCAACGGTGTATAGAGCGCTTCGGATTCGGCGGCGAACTCGCTGAAGGTGGCCTCCAGCATATCGCCCTCTTTGAGCTTTTCGATGTCCTCTTTGGAGACATCCTGACGCGATAACACGCTGCCAAGCAGGCCTGAAAACAGCGAGAAGCGCTGCCACCAGGGCACATTGCTGTAAATGCGTTTCAGCGTTACGCCGACATCGCGGTCAACCAGCAACAGCGGCAGTTTCAGTCGGTTAGCTTCCTCAACTGCCGCACGCATTTCGGCCCCCGGCTGAATGCCGGATTGGTCGGCAATCCGTTGCTGAAAGGCGCCCAGCGCCAGGCTTGCGGCGACCATACCCGCCTTACCTTGCCTAAATACTTGGAATAGATCCTGCTCGCCCATGGCATCCGGGTTGGACATGCTGTGGTGGCGGGCGTCACATAACTCAATAGCCACTGCATCAAAGGCGCCGCTTGCCAATAGCGCATGCACGTCGTCGGCACTTTCCGCCGACACATGGGCCGTGCCCAGCAGCGTGTAGCGGGTTTCACCGACAGTGATTGTTTTTAACGGCCCGCTGGTGGCTGGCAGCGAAGTCGGTGTTTCAGCCAGCGACTCCGCTTCTGCGTTGGGCGTTTCGTCGTGAGATGTATCTTCGTGGTTCATTAACAGCTCTCAAATCGATCAATAAGGGGGGTAGGCGTGAAGCGCTTAACGCCGCCAGAAAGCGGGGGTAAACAGCACCAGTACCGTAAAAATTTCCAGGCGACCGAGCAGCATAGCCATGACCAGTATCCATTTCGCCAAGCTGGGCATGTCGCCATAGTGAGTGTGGGATTCACCCAGTGCAGGGCCGAGATTATTGAGGGCCGAGCCCACCGTCGACCAGGCTGTGACCTGATCAACCCCGGTTGCCATGACGCCCACTAGCATTAAAAAGAACAGCATCACGTAGACTGAAAAGAACCCCCATACCGCTTGAGCAATGCTGTCGGGGACACTGACTTTACCTACTTTGACCGCAATCACCGCATTGGGGTGGATCAATCGCATGATTTCACGCATGCCCTGCTTGAGGATCAGAATGATCCTTATCACCTTCATGCCGCCACCGGTAGAGCCGGAGCAGCCGCCAACAAAGGCTGCCACAAACAGTAAAAAGGGCAGGGCGCCGGGCCACATGGAAAAGTCGGCAACGCTGAAGCCTGCTGTGGTGGCCACCGACACGACTTGGAAAACCCCATGTCTCAGACCGCGCGCGGTGTCGTAGGTGTCGGTTAACCACAGAGAGAGCACGGTGACCACGGACAGCGCGAGTAGAAATAGCATCAAAAAGCGCGCTTCGGGGTCGTGAAAGTAGTGCATCAGGCTTTTTTCACGCCAAGCGATAAAGTGTAGGCTAAAGCTGAACGCCGAAATCAACATAAAACCCACGCATATCATCTCGATGGTAGCGCTATCGAAATAGCCGATGCTGGCGTCGTGAGTGGAGAAGCCACCAATGGCGACGGTGGAAAAGCTATGGCTCAAGGCATCGAACCAGCTCATGCCCGCTAACATATAGGCGATCATGCAGGCCAGGGTGAGCGTGGCGTAGATATACCACAGCGCCTTGGCGGTTTCGGTGATGCGTGGTGTGAGCTTGGAGTCTTTCAACGGCCCAGGAATCTCGGTGCGATACAGCGCCATACCGCCCACGCCTAGAGTGGGCAAAATGGCGACGGCCAAAACGACGATCCCCATGCCGCCCAGCCACTGGAGCTGCTGGCGATAGTAGAGAATCGACTCGGGTAGAAAATCGATGCCGGTAATCACCGTGGCGCCGGTAGTGGTTAAACCGGAGAACGACTCAAATACCGCATCGGTGACGCCGAGAGAGCCTTCGCCGAATAGCATCAGCGGCAGTGAGCCGAACAGCGCCAGCACCGTCCAGAACATCGCGGCGATAATAAAGCCGTCGCGGATACGCAGCTCTTTTTGCGAGCGTCGATTGGGAAGGTAAAGCAGTAATCCCGTCGCCACCGAAATCGCAATACCGCTAATAAAGGCACTCCACACGCCGTCACGAAACCAGAGTGAAATCAGCGTTGGGGGGAGCATGGTAAGGCTGAAGAGCATCAGCAGCAGCCCCAAAATGCGCAAAATAACCCGCAGACTCATGGTTGTCGCATGCTCCTGTTATTAGCAGCCAGTGGCCGTGGTTCGAGGGTTATCAAAAGAACGTTAAGCCGACTTGGAACAGGCGCTCCACATCGCGAATGCGGCGCTTGTCGATCACAAATAGAATCACGTGGTCACCGCTCTCAACCATCACGTCGCCGTGGGCGATAATGACTTCCTTGCCGCGCACAATCGCACCGA